>CAKZVN010000037.1 GCA_937922105.1 uncultured Litorilinea sp. | reverse complement strand
GGGCTGTCTTTGCTTGCCTCATTCAAACGGCGCTGCAAGGTGTTGACGTTGAAGACGTAGATGCCCATAGACGCCAGGTTACCCTTGTCGCGGTCTTTGGGCTTCTCGTGGAACTGCACGATGACACCGTCTTCATCCACTTGCATGATGCCGTAGCGGTGTGTCTCCTCGATGGGCACAGGCATGACGGCGATGGTCAAGTCCGCGCCGGTCGCCAGGTGATAGTCGAGCATGGGCGTATAGTTCATCTTATAGATGTGGTCGCCCGAAAGGATGAGCACCGTATCGGCCCGATACCGATAGATAAAATCCATGTTCTGTGCAATCGCGTCCGCGGTGCCGGCGTACCAGTGTTGGCCCTTGCGCTGCTGATAGGGCTGCAAAAGGCGCACGCCGCCGCGCCCGCGGTCCAAATCCCACGGTTTGCCGATGCCGATATGTTCGTTCAGGCTATGGGGCCGGTACTGCGTCAGCACGCCCACGGTATAGATGCCGCTGTTGACGCAGTTGCTGAGGGTGAAGTCAATGATGCGAAACTTACCGGCAAAGGGGACAGCCGGTTTGGCGCGCGCTTCCGAAAGGACGGTGAGGCGAGTCCCCTCCCCACCGGCCAGAATCATGGCAATCGTTTTCATAGAGGTCGCTCGCTGATTGACGCCGGGTTTACAGAGGACGACAGCATCCGTCTGCTATAGTACCCCAACCCCTGGGAAAACTCAACCGGCGCGCGCAGAGGGACGCCGGGCGAGTCATGCAGTATACAAAGCGCAAGGCGAATTAGGTCGCGGCTTTTTGGGGCCTGGGCTGCGTCCGGGTATAATAGTATGTCGCGGTTTACGTCAACCCGTGCGGCTGGGCCGGACAACGATCGGCCTGCCCCGTCCGGCGCACGAATGTTATTCGGATTTTCGTCTCGCCTCGCCGCGAGCGCCACCGTACCCAGCACAGAGGAGGAAAGCGTGCTGCAACGCCAAACCCAAACAGCAGCTTTCTGGCGCGACCAATTTGAGGTCACCCCAAGCGATCTGGATTTCTTATACAATTTGCTATTGGATGCCCAGTCGCCCATGCGCTTGGCAGAGCTTGCCGGCGCGCTGATCCAAGAATATATGCGCCGGGAAAACGCCAAGATCGCAGCCGAGTTGGCCAAAGGCGCAGTGTATCTTCCCCAGGCTCGTTTTCGGGTCGGCCAAACGCTGGTCTTTCCAGCCCTGGACTTTGCCGCCGGGGAGGTGATCGGCGTGCGCCCGGGCCAAAACCCGGAGCATGGCGACTTCGAGGTCATCCGCGTCCGCTTCAATGACGGCTCGACCGTGCGCGAATTTGCCGCCGGGCTACAAACGCCCCATCGCCTGAACCAGAGCAACGGCGCACAGTTGCTCCACGACGCGGGCCAACTTTCCGCCGCAGAAATCTACGCCCTCTATCAAGACGAGATTGACGAGAGCATCCTCTATGCCCTGGAAGAGGGTGAGCGTCACGACCAGTTCGTGCAAGTGGACGGCGCTTGGCTCTTAGCCGACCTGTTGGCTGAAGTGCATGTGGGGCACTTGAACATCGCCGAGGCGCTCATCGAAATGGCAGGCATGCCCATGACTACCGCCGAGCTGTTGCGCGAGGTCGAGTTGGATGCCAACGTTAGCTCGCAATTACAACGCATCAGCCTGGAACACGCGCTGGCGTCGGATGCGCGCTTCGACCGCGTCATGCGCGACAATGAGCCGGCTTGGTTTTTGCGCCGCCTGGAGCCGGCAGAAGTGGTCAAAATACCCGCCGGGCTGCGCCCCACCCAGGAACGCTATAACCGCGCCCTACTGAGTGTGGACCTCTTGCAGACCGAGTGGGAGTTGGACGACGAATGGGGCGAGAGCACCCTGAGCAGCGAATTGCCCTCGGTGGTGCCCAACACCAGCTTCACCCTCATCTACCCGCACCGCCGTAACGGCACCATCCCCCTCAGCGGGCGCACGCGCACCTTCTTCCCGCCCAACCGCGGCGGCAAAGCCACCGTCACCCTGATTGATGGGCGCTGGGGCAATCGCTATACCGGCTGGGTCGTGTATGAGGGGCGCTACGTCACCGGTCTGGGCAAATGGATGGACGACCATGCCATCCCTGCAGGCGCTTACATCACGCTGGAGCGCACCGCCACGCCCAACGAGATCGTGGTGGATTTCCGCACACGGCGCCCCAAGCGCGAATGGGCGCGCGTCGCCACCGCCGACCTGGATCATCTGCGTCTCACGCTGGAGATGAACAAAATTCAGGTAGCGTGCGAATATGACGAGACCATGATTGTCGCCGACGCCGACCCAGCCGCCATTGACCAACTGCGCGAGCAGATGAATGCCGCCGGGATCGAGTTGGCCCAGATTGTTGACCAGATCGTGCCGGAGTTGACCAAGCTCAATCCCCAGGGTACTGTCCACGCCAAGAGCGTCTACAGCGCAGTGAATATCGTGCGCCGCTGCCCGCCGGGGCCGATCTTCTATCATTTGATCAGCAATCGGCGCTTCCGCGACATGGGCGGCGGTCTCTTTGCCCTGGCGTAAGCGCACCGGCGCCACTCATCACCGCCGGGCAGCCGTCCCCGGCATGGGAACAGCCCTGTTTGCAGAAAGAAACGACCATGAGCCAACCGGTTACCATTCGCCGCATCACCCGTTTCCGTCCCACGCTGGACACCAAATTCGCCATTGATTACAGCTGGTGGGAACAGAGCGGTCGCGACTTCCGCCTCTATCTGCGCGACCAACTGTGCGACGAGTGCCGCGAACGTTTTGCCGACCACCAAAACACCGAAAACGTGGACTGGGTAGACCCGGACACCGGTGAAGTCCACCAGACCGACGCGCTGCGCGAATGCCTGCGCACGCGCTGTGCCAACGACCCGGACTACATCAACGAGCGGCTGCCCCTCGCCTCGGCCTGTTTCCGCATCTTCTTAGCCAACAACAACACGCCGCTCTCACCCAACGAGTTGCACCAGTTGCTGCCCTGGCTCTCTGCCGAGACCATCCTGCGCACCCTGGGCGGTGAGCGCGTCTATCTGGGCCTGCGCCCCGTTGGGTAATGCTTGCGGTCAATCTACCCCCACCCTGGTCAGCATTGGGTGGGGGTGTGCTTTAGCGGTCTGGTTGGCTGGCGCATGTGGCGGGGATCAGCGCGCAGGCTTGGTCCGGCACAGGTGGCAGCCCCAGCCTTACCCGCCCCACCATGACTTCATCGCCCAGGACAAGCCCTGCCGCATCCACAAGCGGCAGGCGATCCCCGTGGGCAACGTGATATAACCCCACCACCACAATCCAATCACCGGCCCCGGCATCCGGCTCAAGCTCTTCCGGCACGCGCACACTGCGCCAATCCGGGTAGATGCGCGCGCCGTCCTCGCCCACCAGCACCGGCAACGGGATAAAGGCGCGCGGCAGCCCATCCTGTTGGCTGCGATTCGCGCCCTCTTGGCGCAGATGCACGAACGCCTGGTACCCCGCGGGCCAAGCGTTCCCTTGCCAAAGCAGACGTACCTCGACTTCCCCACCGAGCCACACCTCCGGTTGGGGTATCCACACGGTCAGCGCCAAGTCGCCCTCCGGCGCAGCAAAACGCGCGTGTACTGCCTTCGGCGGAATGGTTGCACCCAGGGCTGGATCGGTTAAAGGCAACGCGACCACCTCCCCGCGCGCCGTGCGTGTCCACGCCCCCACCAGACGGACAGACGGGTCACCGAGCGCCGGCAGCGTCGTCGCCGCGCCCTCCACCGTTAGCCCCCAAGTGCGCGGCAACGAAAGCGGCAACGTCGTCACGCGCAGCATATCGCCCGGCTGCCAGTGCACGGGGGACCACCAGACCAGCGCGGGGGGTGTCGCATCGGCGAAGCGATAGAACGGCGTTCCATCCGGGCTACGCAACTCGATGGTAGGCGCGTGTAGGGCGGGGTCAAAGCCCGGCCCGACCTGCCAAACAGTGGTCAGCGCCGTCTGGCGCCAACGGGGACGGTCGCTTAACTCGAGGGCGGTTAGGGTCAAGGGCGCGGCATCCGGTGCAACCGTGCCCGGTGTGCGCGTGAACGCATAGAACTCGGCGGGGATTTGCTTGTCCGTTGCGCCGCGGCGCAGGAGCAGATAGCCGTCCGCCGCATCCACCACGCCCCACTCCCCTGCCAACATGCGTTCCACCAGCGTGCGCACGTCACCGGGAGCCATATCGGTGGCGGTCGTCACATCCAACAGCGCCCAGTCGGCGCGGCCCGGCGGCTCCACCCCCATCGGGAACTGATAGACGTAACGCCGCGCGCTCACATGGGGATGGACCGCAGCCGTGGCGGTGACCGCCGCGTCGGGCGGGAGTTGGCGCGTAAAGCGGGCCAAGAGGCGATGATGCTCGGTAATGGGCGTCGGGTCATAGGCGCCGCCGCCGGGACCGCGCCCGAACTCGGCATAAGCCGCGCCGCTCCACGCCAACAGCCAAAGCGCCACCACGAGCGCCACCAACGGGCGCAGCGCAGTGCGCGAATTGCTCAACAGCGCGGCGCCTGCCATCGCAGCCGCGCTCGCAGCAGGCAGATGTTGGAAACTCCCGGATGTGCGGTTCAAGCGCGCCGCCAACAGCCGCCACAGCCGCGCCACGCCAAAGGCGCTCGCGGCGGCAAAATAGACCGCCACCGGCGCGCTGTAATGAAAATCGCCGTAGTACTGGGCCGGATAAGCGCTGAGCAGATTCGCCAGCAACAGCGGTAACCCCAGCAGGATCACTTCCGGCGCCAGCAGCGCCAGCCCCCCACTGGGCCATAACAACCCACGCAGATAGTCCACCCGCGCTGGCTCGGTGGCGATGGTCCAGACCAGGCCCGGCTGGGTAAAGAAGCTACGCACAATATCCAGCGGCGAATCGCCCAGCGCGCCGTAGCGTCGGAAGTAGTAACTCTCCGCCACGCCGTAGACTTCCACAGCATGGGCCGGGACGATGACGAAGGTCGCCACGAAAAACCACACAACCGCCATCGCCGCCAAGAGCAGCCCCCCTACAGTCACCCGCCACACCCCCTGCACAGGGTCTGCACTCCACCGGCTGATCCACGCGCGCCAGACTGCCCATAACGCCATCCCCGCCGCCAGCAGCGCTGTCTCCTCCTTGACCAGCGCAAGCAGGATCACCGCGACAGCAAATTGCCGGGCGCGGCGCGCCTCCACCGCCCACAACGCCCACAAGATCAGCGGCACC
>CAKZVN010000036.1 GCA_937922105.1 uncultured Litorilinea sp. | reverse complement strand
TGCGCGCCGCGCCCGGTGACCTGGAAACCCTCGACATCTTACCGGACGAACAGGGAGGAGCAACCGTGCTAGCGCTCATCGCCGGAATCGCCGCTGCGCTCCCCAACCGCAGCGCCGCGCTGCTCCGGCGGCTGGGCACGGGCGAAGTCCTCGACGCCCCGACGTGTGCAGAGATGCGCCGCGTCATGACCGAATTTCAATGGGCTTCCCCCACTACAGCCCTGCTCAAGGTTCCCACCACCCTCACCGCCCTCCCCCAACTGGACGGTGCGCTGGCGGAACTAGGCGCGACACGGCGCTACACCACCGGCGGCAACCTCACCTGGATCGCCACTGCTGCGCCTATTGCCCAAGTTGACGCGCTCCTGCAACAACTTGATCTCAGCGGGCTATTGCTCCGTCCTTCGACTACAGCAACCGGCTATGTCGAACCGTTTCTCGGTCGCTCCATCGCCACGCCCTTCTTGTCGCGCATCCGCCAAGCCCTGGACCCGGCCCATCGCTTTCCCGACCTGCCCGGTTGCCGCGCCGGTAGCGCGTAAGCCGGGTAACCGACGAGCCATCTGCCATGCAACACGCAATTGACCTTACACCGCTTGGGCCTCAAGGTCCCGCCATGTCCGCGGCGGTTGAAGCCTGCGTCCATTGCGGATTCTGCCTTGCCACCTGTCCCACCTACAAAGTTCTAGGCGAGGAAGCGGACTCCCCGCGCGGACGCATCTACCTGATGAAGTCCGAGTTGGAGGGCAACCTCCCTCTGACCGACGTGTTGCCTTATGTAGACCGCTGTCTCGGCTGCATGGCTTGCGTTACTGCGTGTCCCTCCGGCGTAGCCTATGGCGATCTGCTCACCCCCTTCCGCGCCCGCGCCGAACAACAGCGCCCACGCAGTTTGCCGGACAAAGTTGCCCGCCTCCTCATCAACCGCACGCTGCCTTATCCTGCTCTTTTCCGGCTCGCGGCCCAAAGCGGGCGCTTCGCCAAACCACTGCGCAAGTTCCTACCGGAGCGCTTCGCCGCCATGCTGGACCTGTTGCCGGATCGCCTGCCGCCTGCAGCGTCGTTGCCCGAACTCGTCCCAGCCCTGGGCAAACGCCGCGCACGCGTGGGCTTACTCGCCGGCTGCGTCCAGCAAGTCCTTGCCCCTGCCATCAACCGTGCCACACTCACCGTGCTCGCTCACAACGGCGTCGAGGTCGTCATCCCGCGCGGTCAAGGCTGTTGCGGCTCCCTCGCGCTCCACACCGGTGAGACAGACCAAGCGCGTGCTCTTGCCGCCAAGAACTTCGACCTCTTTCCTGCCGACCTGGACGCCATCATCACCAACGCAGCTGGCTGCGGGTCGGGCATTCACGAATATGGCTTGCTCTTTGCCGGCACGCCCCAGGAAGAGACTGCGCGGCGCTTCGCCGCCCAGGCCCAGGACATCGCCGCTTTTCTCGACAGCCTGGGCGCGCAGTTGCCCGCCGCAGCCCCCCCGCCGCGCGTCGTCGCCTATCACGACGCCTGCCACCTAGCTCATGCCCAGCGCGTCACCAGCGCGCCCCGCCGTCTCCTGCAATCCGTTGCCAACGCTACTTTACGCGAGATTGCCGAGTCCGAGCTGTGCTGCGGCTCAGCGGGCACGTATAATATCGAGCAGCCGGAACTGGCGCGCCAAATCGGGCGTCGTAAGGCCGAGCATATCCTTGCCACCGGCGCCGACCTGGTCGTCACCGGCAATATCGGCTGCATGACCCAGCTTCGCACCCATCTCGCCCTGTTGGCGCGCCCCCTCCCCGTGTTGCACACAGTCGAACTGCTTGCCGCCGCTTACACCGGCGCCGACCCTGTCGCCTGATTCGTTGCTTGTTCGTTGGGTGCGTGCACCCCGCGCACCAGAAGGAGTAGACCTGCCATGTCCAAGTTCGTCAAAGTCCAGACCCAGCTGCGTGACCTAGCCCTCGTCAAGCGCGCGCTCGACGACCTCAAGCTCGCCTACGCCGAAAACCAACGCTTCACCCATCTGTGGAGCGGCTTCAGCGGCGAAGTACCCATTGTCGTGCGCACGCACGGCGCGACCTTCGGCCTGCGCAAAACCGCAGCCGAGGAGTACGAGGCTGTCGGCGACGACATGCAGATGGCGTCTATCCGCCGCACGTTGGCGCAAATCCAACAACGCTACGCCTACCATTCGGTGCTTGACGCCACCCGGCAAGCGGGCTTCGATCTGGTCGAGGAGAGCGTGGGCCGCGACAACGTCATCCGCCTCACCGTGCGCCGCTGGTCCTAGTTACGCCCCGACGCGTCTGTACGCGCCGACCTGAGAGGAGAAGCAAGCATGAACCGCGAGGAGATCGAGATCGCGATCGCCCCGGATGGGCGCATCGAGTATACCATCAAGGGCGTCAAGGGACCGGCGTGCGAAAGCGTCAGCCAGTTGCTGGAACGACTCGGACGGGTCGAGTCCGCCGAGCGCACCACCGAATACTACGATCAGGAGCCGGACCTGCGTATCCAGGTCAGCCAGGATGAGTGACCCAATCCCGGTACGGGACGAGTTGCCCACCGAAACAGAGATCTACATCCTGCCCACCGGCGAGATCGTCGTCGCGGACCTGCCCGCCGAGTTGGCAGCGACGTTGGACCCGGCATTGCTCAGTCGTGCCCAGCAACTCGACCATTCGGACCATGACGACACGCAGCGCGATTCAACTGTTTGCGACGGCTGAAAATAGCGGGCCGCAAATCACACAACTCTATCCCTTCGTCGAATTACTACGCGAAGGAACACCACCGCGCCATAGCCTTTTCGTGCTGGAACCCGGTGCAGACCTCTTGCACGCGCTGGAAACCGGTGATCGCCTTCTGGTGCTCGATCCCCCTGCCGATCTCGCCACGCGCTTTCGCCTGCCCGCCGAGACCGCTGTGCTCGGTTGCAGCAAACCTGTCGCCCTCGATCTGCCGCAACTCCAGCTCATTCCCGGCAGCGTCGCCCACGTTCGCCTGGGCGACCAGTATCTGGACATCTACACTTACACCGGTGGCGCGCTGGTTCACTTTCCGCCCCTCGGCATCCTCTATAGTGCCGGCTTCGGCAGCGACCTCATGCCGCCGGCGCTCGCCCACGATTCCGACGGTACAGGCGAGTTGGACACGCTCCGCTTGTTGGCCCGCCTACTCAAACAGCGGCGCGTTCGCCTGCTCATCCCGCACATCGGCTCCACCTGCAACGACCTGCCCACCATGATGGCCCGCTTGGCTGCCGACGTCGGCTATCTCCACAACCTGCGCCGCGTACTGCCGGCGCTCGCGCACACGGCAGACGCCCCGCCCAGCGCGCTCATCGAGTCGTTGCTGCCTGCGGAGCGTCGCTCCGACCCGGCACGCGAGCGCCACGCCACCAACGTCGAGCAACTACTCACGACCCTGCGCCGCCGAACAACGAATTCTGTCTAGGCGTTTCGGGATAGGCGACGCCCAAATGGGCATAGGCCGCGCGCGTTGCCACGCGCCCGCGCGGTGTACGGTCCAAAAAACCCAGCTGCAACAAGTATGGCTCCACCACGTCCATAATGGTGTCGCTCTCTTCCGCAATGCTCGCCGCCAGCGTCTCCAAACCCACCGGTCCGCCGTCGAACTTGCGGATCAACGCATCCAGGACACGACGGTCCAGGTCGTCCAGCCCCAGCTCGTCCACCTCCAGCATGAGCAGCGCCGCGCGGGCTTCTTCAACCGTGATCACGCCCTCCCCGCGCACCTGGGCATAGTCGCGCACCCGGCGCAACAGGCGCAGCGCCACGCGCGGCGTCCCGCGCGCCCGTCGTGCAATCTCCTGCGCGCCTGCCGCGTCGATCGGTACACTCAACAAGCGCGCCGCGCGCGTCACAATCTCCTGCAGCGCGGGGACATCGTAAAAGTCGAAACGCTCCACCACCCCAAAACGTGCGCGTAAAGGTGCAGCCAAAAGCGCCAATCGCGTCGTCGCCCCTACGAGGGTAAACTTGGGTAGTTTCAGTTGGATGTTGCGCGCGCCCGGCCCACTGCCTACCACGATATTCAGCGAGAAATCCTCCATCGCCGAATAGAGAATCTCCTCAATCGCCCGGCCCAACCGGTGAATCTCGTCAATAAACAGCACATCACCTTTACGCAAGTTGGTCAGGATCGCAGCCAAATCGCCTGCCTTCTCGATGGCAGGACCGGCGGTCACCTTCAGATTGCCGCCCATCTCATGCGCCAAAATGTGGCTGAGCGTCGTTTTACCCAACCCGGGCGGACCATAGACCAACACATGGTCGAGCGCGTCGTTGCGTTGGCGCGCAGCCTCGACGGCAATCGCCATCTTCTCGCGCAGCTTATCTTGCCCGATCATCTCGCTCAGCGCGCGGGGACGCAGGGCATGGTCAAGCCGGCGATCATCGGCTTGAGCCTCGCCGGAAATCATGCGCGAGGCGCTCTGGCTTGTCCGGCTCCCACGCGGAACAGCCGGCATCGCGCGCTTGGGTACGCTACGCTCATCGGTCATGGCGCAAACCTTTCTGTGGACCTCCCCAGTTCATCATGCACGTTTGTTCTGCGCTCAGTATACTCGCGGCGAGTCCCCTGAAGCCATTTCCGAGCAGCGCAGTCTTCAAGTCAACTGCAATCTCGGAGCAAACGAACCGCAAAATGGGGTCCCTTGTACACCTAGAATGGGTCACTTGACCCATGACAAGCGCGCAAGCGTGTGCTAACATGGTCGCCAAGATCGCAGACTAGGCAAAAATCGCTCGGAACCCGCCCGCGTCGCCCGTCGTTGACGATGGGGACATCCTGCGAGTCGATCCGGTTCAGGCTTGACAGGGTTGTCAAAGGCTGCTATAACCTGCCTTATCGTTTTGGGAAGTGTCGGAATACCGGTTTCACCACGGGCGCCGACCTTCGGTGGGCAGCAAAACCGGTCGGGCATCTGATTTGCCTGCCGTCCGCCACCGATACCGAGGGCAAGCGCGTGCGTTTTGTCGCGTACTGCGCACCGTAGCTTGCCCACCTACCAGGCCGGCAATGGCGTCGGCCCGCACCAGGAGGTGACCTATGTCGCAACAATCTATCTCGGTCAAAGAACAATCCGTTTTGCTGCAAGAACGCGCGCAAATTCTCGAAGAACTGGGCCGCCTGCGCGAACTCATGCAGGCGGAAGTAGATGTGGAACCCGATGAGGGGGACGCCGAGATCTTCGAGCGCGAAAAGAACGCCGCGTTAATTGCCGTCCTTGAGCGCAAACTTCAGGATATCGAATCCGCGCTGCGCTCCATCGAAAAAGGCCAATACGGCATCTGTGAGCGCTGCGGTGAACCGATCGAACCCGGCAGGCTGGAAGTCAAGCCGGACGCCACCCTTTGCGTCAAGTGCCAGCAAGAAGTAGAGCGGCTGACACGGCGCAACCGCCCCACTCGCCAAGTCGAATGGTAACAGCCCAGGGCCGGGTCTAGGGGTCCGGCCCTCCTCTTTCAGCAAACTCACCCCACCGGCATCCAGGAGTGACCCCTTGTTGAACGGCGCAATCGCCCCGATGGTCTTTCCGTCACCCCATCCGCTTGCCCGCCACAAGTTGAGCCTGCTGCGTCGTCAAGACACCGAGCCGAAAAAGTTCCGCGAGTTAATCGGCGAATTGGCGATGATGCTGGTTTACGAGGCGACACAAGACCTGCCGCTGCAGCCGGAGACAGTGCAGACCCCCCTCACCTCCACCCTCGGCGCCACGATGGCAGAAAAGGTCGGCCTGGTCCCCATCCTGCGCGCAGGCCTGGGCATGGTCGAGGGCGCTTGGCGGCTGCTCCCCCAGGCCGAAGTCTGGCATTTGGGCCTTTATCGAGACGAAAAGACCCTGCGCCCGGTCGAGTATTACAATAAACTGCCCGTCTCCCCGCGTGTCCAGCTCTGTCTAATTCTCGACCCCATGCTGGCAACCGGCGGCTCGGCCTGTGCCGCGGTTGCCGTCCTCAAACGCTGGGGGGTCGAGCGCATCAAATTCGTCGGACTAATCGCCGCGCCGGAGGGTATTCACACGCTCCATGCCGAGCATCCTGACGTCGCCATTCATGTCGCCGCGGTTGACGAGCGCCTTACCACCACAGCCGACGGCTTTCCCGCCGGATTCATTTGGCCCGGTCTGGGCGACGCCGGTGACCGCCAATTCGGCACCGGCGATCCCTCTCCGGTGCACGAGCGCTAAACCACCGCGTCCGCGCGCGGAATCAAGTGCGCCTGCCCGTCGGCATGATAGCTGCTCCGTACCAACGGCCCGCTCTCGACCCACTTAAAACCGCGTGCCTCCCCCTCTTCTTTCAAGCGCGCAAACTCGTCCGGCGTCACATAGCGTTGGATCGGCAGGTGAAAGCGACTAGGCTGTAAGTATTGCCCAATGGTCATGATGTCCACATCATGGCTGCGCAGGTCATCCATCACCTGCAGAATCTCGTCCCAGGTCTCACCTAGCCCCACCATGATTCCAGACTTGGTCAACGTTAGCGGGTCCATCGCTTTGGCGCGCCGGAGCAATTCCACGCTCCGCATATACTTGGCTTGCGGGCGTACAGTGCGATACAGCCGCGGCACTGTCTCCGTATTGTGATTCAAGATTTCCGGTCGCGCATCCATCACTGTCTGCAAAGCAGCCCAATCCCCACGAAAATCGGGAATCAGCACCTCGATGGTACAGCCGGGACGCAAGCGCCGAATCCAATAGATACTTTCGGCAAAGACCCACGCCCCGCCGTCGGCCTGTTCGTCGCGGTTAACGCTGGTGAGCACCGCGTGGGCTAGCCCCATCGCCGCCACACTCTCGCCGACGCGCCGCGGCTCGTCCGGGTCCAGCAATCCGGGTCGCCCTGTCTTGATCTTACAAAAGCCGCAACTGCGCGTGCACGTATCGCCCATCAACAAAAAGGTCGCCGTTCCCCGTCCCCAACACTCGCCGATATTGGGGCACATAGCCTCCTCACAGACCGTGTGCAAATGCTTGCCCCGGAACAACCCGCGCAGTTCGCGATACTTAGGGCTGTCCGCCGGGGGCACGCGCAGCCACGCCGGTCGTCGCCCGCGCGTCAGGCCTCCCTCAGGGACCGGTTCCAGATGAATCGTGCCGAACTCGTTCTTGGTCTCTTGGATCAGCGTCATTGTAGTCGCTTCTTCTCTCGATTGCCCGCCTCAATTTCCTGCCGGCTCGCCGCGCAGCCTGCCCATTGCGCGCCGGGTTGCACCGGTCGCCACCCGCCCTCGCCGCGTGACGCGCGCAGATTCTTGCGCGTGCGCGGTGTCCAACTGCTCGCGCTGCACCAGGATGGTCGCGGTTGCCAGCCCAATGTGCAGCCAAAAAAGGACCGTCATGTGGGGATAGGTCATGTTGAACCAGTAGTGATCGAAGACCCCGCTCACCAACGCACCCAGCACCGCACCGACCGTCCCCAACAGAATCGGCTCCAACGTCTCGCTAAAGCCTGCCCGCCAGCCACGGATTGCCATTCCGAAAAACCCGGCGATCACCGCCAGAAATGCCGCCAGCCCCACCAGCCCCATGTTGGACGGAATGATGAGGTACAACATACTCACACCCAAATACAGGTCAATGTCGGGCACGCCGGTAAAGCCCACTCCGAAGACCGGATAGCGTTGGATCAAGATCAGCGCGTCCTTATACTCACCGAAGCGCATCTGCGTCGCCAAGTCCTGCCCGGCGAAGCCTTCCACCAAGCGTTCCACATAGGCCTGCGTCTGTGGCAAAAGCAGCAGCGCCAGCGCGCCCAGCGCGCCAACCCAGAGCAGCCGCCGGTATTTGAGCACCGCCAACAGCGCCACCGACGCCGCCAAGCCCAACAACGCCGACCGGCTATAGGTCAAATAGAGCGCCAAACTCGCCGTCGCCACCATCGCCCACGCTACCCAGCGCGGCGCAATCGTGACCCGCGCCGCCAGCTGTGGCGCAACCAACCCGGCAGCCAGGATCATCATCCCGCCCAGCACGTTGGGGTCCACGGCTGTACCGATGGCGCGCATCACCCCCTCCGGGTCATCTTCGATATAGCGCAGTGCACCGTATCCGCCGGGGTAGTCGAAACGCGCCAGCCGATCCAGGATCGCTACTGTCCACGCCGTTGGGATCACATAAAAGACCACCGCCACCGTCGCCGCGCCCCATCCCGCCAACATCAGCCAGCGCGTCACCCAGACCACCTCGGCCTGCGTGCGCACAGTATTCACCACCACAAAAAACAGGCTGATGCCCAACAAAATCTCGACGAAGCGGCGCACCAAAAACGTCGAAGCGCTGCTATGCGTCAAGCCCAGGGCAAAGCTAAAAACCGCCAGGGCCATAAACAAGCCCACCATCGCGCCGATGGGCGACGCCAAAAACCGGCGCTCCTGACCGATCGCCAGCTTGAATATCCACACAAAGACCAGCGCCACCAACGCCACGTCCAAAAACGTCGGCTTGAACCCGATCGAAAACGGCAGGCTTGCGAAGGGAAGACCATAGGCAACCGCCACCAGCGCCACAAAGCCCCAGTGCGTGTCTGCCAAAATCAGCACACCCGCCAACAGCGCCACCGCCAATGCCAGCGCAATCAGCGGCCCTGCAACACCCACAACCAGCGTGATCGCCACCACACCCAGTGCAATCACCGCCAACAAAGCCGCCCGGCGCACCGCGGGACGAGGTGAAAAGACCAATTGCTGAACTTGTTCCAATGCACGAAATCCCATTGCACGCTACCGCTTGACCGGTGCCACCACCTGCACCGTCCCGATTTCGACAACCTCGCGCCCGTCCACCGTCCGCACACGCGGCGCCGTCCCATCCTCCGCCGGATAGACCACCATCACCAAGCGATAGTCGCCATGGCCTAGGTCGCTTGGAACCAGTATACCATACACGTCCGCCGGGTCGCCCGCAGCCGGAAGCGGGCGGTCCTGTTGGGCGGCCAGACCTCCCCTGCCATCGAGCATCTGCACGCTCACCGCCAAGCCGTCCGGCGTTGACGGCCCGCGCTCCCACTGTAACGACACCACAAGCAACCCACCGGGCAACACCCTATCGGCGGACAGCCCCGCGCCCGTTAAACGCAACTCCGGCTCGAACAACACGGGCGTAGCAAACGGCACGACCGAGGGGTAGAGATAAGCCCACAACTCCCACCCGTACAGTCGGCCCAAGTCAAGCGGCACAAATGCTTGGCATAGGGCCGCGTGACCGATCCCCTGCGCATCCCATTGGGGCGACGGTTGCGCGACAAAGAGTACCCGCGTGACGCCTGCCTCGCGCAGCATCTCCACCTCCGCTTGCGCAGCGGGTCGATCATTGCCGCGCGGCGGCAAGACCCCATGCGCCACCGGCCCGCGGTAGTAATACCACAGCGTGGGGTCCGGGTAGTTCTGCATCAAGCGCACCGTGGCGGGCGTCGCCCCGCTTGCCAGCAACTCCAAGCGCCCTGCCAATTCGCGCCACCCGCGCGTCTTCGAGTAAGCCGGGTCAACCGCATAGCGCACTGTCCCAGTAATCATTGCAGCCAGGAGCAACCCCACCAGCGCCAAGCCCATCCGCCGCCCAGTCGTCTTACCCATGCCGCCGGCAGCCGCTGCCAAGCCATACAGCGGTGGTGCGGCTGCCACCAAATAGCGCTCGTCGAAAACAGGTCGCGTAAGCGAACCGGCCCAAATGGCGACCAGCGGTACGGCGGCATAGAGCAGCAGTACCTGGGCCGCTTCCCGCTGCCGAGCATAGAGTTGCCAAAGGCCCACGCCGATTGCAGTCCCCGCGAGCAGCGCCACCCCGATACGCCATGCCGGAGGCGTCGTCTCGCCCATGACCAGCGCGTTGGCGGCGCGCAAGAGTGCCTCCCCTGCGCCTGGTGAATCCCCGTTGCCGTGATATCCCGCCAACACATGGCGCGCGCGCCAAACCCACGGCACAAACAACAGCCCGGCAACCCCCGGCAAGATCGCCCCGCGTAGCCCCCGCTCGCGCCGCACTGTGGGCAACAAGCCCATTGCCCCATGCGCAACCACCACATACACGCCATAGTAATGCGTATGCAACGCCAGCCAGGTCACCGCAACATACGCAGCCGCCCACTGCAACGCCGGTCGCGCGCGCCAGACAAGCCACAGCAGCGTAGACGCCATGGTCAACGCCAAACTCATGCTGTACATGCGCGCATCCTGTGCGTGCCAGATCAGGTACGGGCTACACGCGGCTAGGGTCGCCGCGCCCAGCGCCGTTGCATCGCCCAGGCGCAAGCGCCGCACCAGCGCAGGCAGCAACGCCACCGCCAGAATCCCCCACCCAGCCGAAGGGAAGCGCAGCGCAAACTCGCTGTCCCCTGCCACCGCCATCCAGCCATGTTGTAGCCAATAGCTCGCCACCGGGTGCGGCTCGCCCAGCTCCAGCGTGCGCCGCACAATCTCACTGGGCGACGCCAGACTGAAAAAGTAGCCGAAGGTCTCATCCCCGCGCAGTTCCTGCCCATCCAGCCCCGCTACGCGCAGGGCAAACGCAAGCAAGATCACTGCGCAGAGTGCCGGACGTGTCATCGGCGCAACCGGCGCACGCCAATTGCGCCGCCCCAGACCAGCCCCATCATCGCCAGCGTCGCGCCGCTGATCCACAAGCCGCGGCGCACACTGGGCGGGTCGTAGACCAAATCGAAGCGCACCTCTCCCGGCGGCAAGCGCAACCCCAATAAGGTCAGGTTGGCGCGCGCCACCTCCAAATACGCGCGCCCTGCCTCGTCGCTTGTCGGGCAACTTGCACCGTCACACGTCGCCCCTACAACGCGCCAGCCCGGCATCCACACTTCGCTTACCACCAAAAAGCCGCCCTGCGCGGTCGTCGTCACCACATGCAAGCGGTCGGGAGCGCGACGCACCAACCGCACCGTCGCGTCGTGGACCTCACTCTCCAGCGTGGCATAGGACCACTCCGCCGCGACATACGCCACACGGTCCAAATCCACCTGATGATCCGCCAGCGCGCGCAGCACATCCTCGTCGGCCTGCGCCTCCACGCGCCCGACCAGCCAGGCGCGCTGCGGCGGCTCAGGCAAACGGTGCAGCCAGGTCGTGTCGGTGGCTTGCGGGAACTCGCCCAGCCGCTCACTGGGGCCGAACAACTCCGCGCGCCAGGTCAATACCGTCTGCACCCCTAACAAGCGCCACATACGGTCCAGCGGAAATTGCTCGAAGAGCAAGGCATAACGCTGCAAGCGCAAAGGACTGCTTCCCCATACATCCTCTACCCCGCTCACCATGCCGTAGTCTTCGTAGACGCGGTACTCGTTATACACCCGCCCCGGCAGCCCTTGGGCGACATCACCGGTCTGGGCAACCGCCTCGCGTACAGCCGCTACTTCCGGCAAGGGTTGCACGCGTGTCACCGGCGTGCCCGGCGCCAAGTTCACCCCGGCATTGGCCCACACCAGATTCGCAAACACCAATCCTGCCAACAGCCATGCGCGCCGCTGGGACCAACCCGGCAGCCAGATCGCCAGCGCCGTCGCCATCCCAACCAGCAGCGTCACCAGTGCTGTCAACAGATAGGTTCCATGATCTACCGCGGACGCGCCCACCAATTGGCGCAACGCGCCAAAAGCATAGACCGTCCCCACCAGCAGCGCGCCGCCGCCGAGCGCGGCCCGCCGGCGCAATCCATGTGCCGCGTGGGGCAGCATTGCCGCGCCATAAGCCGCCAAGCCCGCCAATGCAAAGCTCACCAAAAACGCCGCCCGCTCCTGCCCCCGAAACCAACCCCAGCCCGGCGCAACCGTATAGAGCAGACCATATAGCCCACCCCGCGCGCCCAGCGAGACCCACAGCCCGAACACAGCCAGCGCAACAAAAAAGGCCATTCCCCATCGCGGTGGGATCAACACTGCGTCCGGTAGTAAGGTTACCCCGCTGCGCGCGCCCAGGAGCGCCAGAGCCGCCAACGCCAGCAACAACCCCGGCACACCGACATAGAGCGGCGAAAAGTGCGTCAACACGCGCGGCAACGCGAT
>CAKZVN010000035.1 GCA_937922105.1 uncultured Litorilinea sp. | reverse complement strand
GGAGGCACGCTCGTGTCCACACCACGAGCGTGCCTGGGTAAATCGTGCGAGTCGGCGCGCACGGCGCGCCTGTTCAAAGGAGAGAAACCCTGATGTCAGAGAACTCTGTGCCGGAGAAGTATCTGGAGTATCTGCGGGATGTGGCGCTGACCCGGCGGCGCTTCCTGCAGGGTTCGGCAAGTGTCGCCGGTATGTTGGCGATGGGACCGTTGCTGGCGGCGTGCGGTGCGCCTGCGGCTCAGGCCCCTGCCGCACCGGCTGCGGGGGCTGCTCCCGCAGCGACCGGACCCAAGACCGGTGGTACGTTGGTCTTTGCCGCCGAGAGTATCGGCGAGTCATTGGACCCCGGTCTGTGGAATGGTTTCGGCATCTCGAATGTGATTGACAACGTAGGCGCATACTTGACGCGGCCCAACAGCAGCGGCATCTGGACCGACCCGCCCGAGCCGAGCTTGGCTGAAAGTTGGGAGATCTCCGAGGACGGTCGCGTCTACACCTTCAAGATTCGTCCCGGCGTGAAGTTTCACGACGGCGCGGAGCTGGACGCGCACGCCGTGGTGCGCAGCTTGACGCGCCACGCCAACCCCGACGACCCCGCTTATGTGGAGGGGTTGTACATGCACACCAACCACAGCTTCAACCGGCGCTCCATCGAAGCGGTGGATGATATGACGCTGCGCATCGAACTGATCAACCCCGATGCGGCGTATCTCTATCGCCTGTTCCACCCGTCCGCCATCATCATCAGCCCCAAGGCTATGGACGAGTTGGGGACCGGGATCGCGTCCAAGTTGGTCAGCTGCGGTCCGTTCAAGCTGGAACGCTTTGTGCCCGGCTCGGAGGTAACAATCACGGCCTTCGAGGATTACTGGGATGGGCGTCCCTACCTGGACACCATCGTGCTGCGCGGCTATCCCGATGAGGGCGCGATGCTGGCGGCAATCGAGGCGGGCGAGGTGAACTTTGCGCCCTATCCGCCCTCCAGCGCGATCCCGCGCTTGCGCCAGCGCGCGGATATGCAGGTGTTGTCCGGTCCGCCGCTGATCAATCTCTTCATGGCGTGCTGCACCATCAACGCGCCCATTGACAATCGCGACATTCGCTTTGCCATCAACTATGCCATCAACCGCGAGAATCTGATCGAGGGCGTGTTGTATGGGCTGGGCGAGTTGCCGGCGTCTTTTGTCGGCCCGACTGAGTTCGGCTTCGACCCGTCCGGTCGCGAGGTGAGCCGGCAAGACTTGGACAAGGCGCGCGAGCACATTGCCGCGTCCGGTTTGGCGACCCCGATCGCAGTGAGCTTAACTTATGAAGCTAATCGCTTCTGGCCCCAGATGGCCGAGTTGATCAAGAGCGATCTGGAGGCGGTGGGCTTCCAAGTGACGCTGGACCCGCAAGATGCCGGCTCGTACTGGGGCAAGGTTCTGGCGGGTGAGGCGCAGTTGAGCATCAACCAGCGTTCGCTCTGGGTGCCCGATCCGGACAACAAGGTGACGCTGTTGCAGTCGGGCAATGCGTCGGCCCAGGGGGAGACGGCGATTGTGACCGGCTTGCCCGAGTTCTCCGCCAAAATGGACGAGCTGCTGGCTGCCGGGTTGAGCGAGACCGATCCGGCGGTGCGCGCCGAGATCTACAAAGAGATTCAGGCGCTGATCTTGGAAGAATTGCCGTACATCATGCTGGCTTACTACACCAAGCCGCTGGTGATGTCGGCGGCGGTACGCGATGTGCCGCTGGGTGGCGCTTCTACCGAGCGCATCTTCTTGGGCAAGGTGTGGCTGGACGCTTAGTCCGGCGCGTCTGGGGCCGGGAAGCCGCCGCCGCGGCGGCTTCCCGGTGCGTTGCAGGCGGGGCGGTAGGCTCTGTGCGAGGGAAAGAGTGGAGTGACCATCGCCAAGTTAAACTCTACGCAGATGAAGCAAGTATCGGACGGCGGTGCGCTGCCGGCGGCGCGACCGCGCGGGATTGCGCCGTTCTTCCGCCGCCACGAATTGGCGGCGGTGGGTGCGCTCTTCTTTGGGCTGGTGGTGTTGGCGGCGATCTTCGCGCCCTGGTTGACGCCCTACGACCCGGTGGCGGTCAATATTCCCAATCGCTTGCAGACGCCCTCTGCCGAGCATTGGTTCGGCACGGATGAGTTCGGTCGTGATATCTTTACGCGCGTCCTCTTCGGGGCGCGACCGGTGCTGGTCACCGGCTTTTTGTCGGTGGCGAGCGCCCTGGTGGTGGGGACAGTCATCGGCGCCATTTCGGGGTATCGCGGCGGCTGGCTGGACGAAGTGCTGATGCGTGTGATGGACATCATGTTGAGCTTCCCTGCCATCCTGTTGGCGATTTTGATCGTCGCGGCGCTGGGCGTGGGGCTGGTCAACACCATCATCGCCATTGCGTTTTCCATGATCCCGACGTTCGCGCGCTTGGCGCGCTCGATTGTGTTGAGCTTGGTCCACGAGCAGTTTGTACTGGCGGCGCACGCGGTCGGCTCCAGCGAGTGGTGGATCATGACCCGCCATATTTTGCCCAACATGAGTCCGCCGTTGATTGTGCAAGCGACCGCCATGCTGGCGATTGCCGTGAGCTATTCGGCGGCGCTGAGCTTTCTGGGGCTCGGGGTGGAGCCGCCCACGCCGGACTGGGGCAAGATGGTGAGCGAGGGGCAGCGGCTGGTTTTCGACGCCATTCATATTCCGTTCTTCCCGGGCCTTGCCATCACGTTGACCATCCTGAGCGTCAACTATCTGGGGGATGGATTGCGCGATGCGTTGGACCCGCGCCTCAAGAACCGCTAGGACCCGTTCCCGGACCGCAAAACGACCATGACCTATATCCTACGACGGCTGTTTTGGTTGCCTATCGTCTTGTGGGCGGTGGCGAGCCTGACCTTTTTGGTGCTGCGGTTGGTGCCGGGTGATCCGCTCGCCCAGGTTGCCGTCTTGGTCTTGGACCAAGCGCAGCTGGACCGTGTGCGCGCCCAGTGGGCGCTGGACCAACCGCTGTGGAACCAGTATCTGCTCTTTCTGAGCAATTTGGTGCGCGGGGACCTGGGGCTGTCCATGGCGTCGGGACAGCCGTTGACGCGTCTGCTGTTCGAGAAGTTGCCGCCGACCATTGAACTGGCGTTGGTGGCGATGGTGATCAGCACGGTGGTGGGCGTGGGCGCAGGAGTGATCTCTGCGGTGGCACGACGGCGCGCAGTGGATTATAGCGTGCGCACCTTTGCCATTTTGGGGCTGTCCATTCCGTGGTTCTGGGTGGCGATCCTGCTCATCTACGTCTTTTCGGTGCAGTTGCGCTGGACACCGGTGGGCGGGCGCATCGGCGTGGGCGTGCGCTATGAGACCATCACCAATTTCTTGATTTTGGACAGCCTGATCACCGGCAACTGGACTGCGCTGGTGAGCGCGCTGCGCCACTTGACTTTGCCTGCGCTGGCGATTGGGCTGACCTCCGCGGGGTTTGTGGCGCGCCTGACGCGCTCCGCCATGCTGGAGGTGCTGCGCTCCGATTATATCCGTTCGGCGCGTGCCAAAGGGCTGCGCGAGCGGACCATCCACTATGACCATGCGCTGCGCAACGCAATTTTACCGGTGTTGACCTTGCAGGGGCTCCAGTTCGGTACGCTGTTGGGCGGCGCCGTGATCACCGAGTTGGTCTTTGCTTGGCCCGGCATGGGACGCATGTTGTTGGACGGTATCCTGCGTCGCGATTATGCGGTGGTGCAGGGGACGGTGATCTTTGTGGCGTTTATCTATGTCTTCATGAATTTGATCGTGGACTTGCTCTATCGTGTGGTGGACCCACGGCTGCGCGGGCGGTGAGGGACACATTACTGGAAGCGTTGCCATGAGCCTGATGACCGAGTTGCGTTTCGACCCGTTGGCCCCCGCGAATCTGGCCAGCCCCTATGCCGCCTATCGTCGTCTCCAGGAGTCTGATCCCGTCCATTGGGGCGCGGCGGACGATGCCGGGTTGCCGGGGCGCTGGTATGTGGTGCGCTATGCCGACGTGATGGCGGTGTTGCGCGACGCGCGCTTCGGTCGCGAGGTGGGGCGTTATGTGCCGCCATCGCCACCGCTGCCCGCGGATCGCCTGTTGCACGAGGTTGCCGAGGGGTGGATGATCCTGCGCGACCCGCCCGACCATACGCGGCTGCGCGCCTTGGTCAGCCCGCTCTATACGCCGCGGCGTATCCAGCAATTGCGGGGGGAGATTGCAGGCGCGGCGCGCGACCTGATCGCGGAGATGCACAGCGCTGGTCCGGGGTGCGATTTTTTGAACGTCTTTGCGCTGCCCTTGACGGTGCACATGACCGCGATCATGTTGGGCTTGCCCGCGTCGGAACGCTCTTTACTGACCGAGTGGTCGCGCGCGCTGGCTGCGGCGATTGACTTGAATCAGGAGGAGCCGGTGCGCCGCCGAATCCGTGCGGCGGTGGCGGAGTGCGCGGCCTATGTGCGCGAGGTGATCGCGGCGCGGCGCCGCACACCCCAGGCGGACCTGATCAGCGCGCTGGTGGCAAGCGACCCGGACGACGCGACGGTGGTGGGCACGGTGACCCATCTGCTCTTTGTGGGCAACGACCCGGTGATGCACATGTTGGGCAATGCGCTGATTACGCTGGACGCGCAGCCGCAGGCACGCGCATGGCTGGCTGCGCACCCGGAGACAATCGAGAACGCGCTGGACGAATTGATGCGCTATGACAGCCCGGTGCAGATGACTTTTCGCTATGCTTTGACGGATGTGGAACTGCACGGTAAGCAACTGCGCACGGGCGATCATGTGGCGGTTGTGCTGGGCGCGGCGAATCGCGACCCGGCCCAATATCCCGACCCGGACCGGCTGGATTTGGCGCGACCGGTGGGGACGCCGGCCCACTTCGGCATGGGCATTCATTATTGCCTGGGCGCGCCGTTGGCGCGATTGGAGGGGCAGATCGCCCTGCGCACGCTCATGACCGAGTTGCCGGACCTGCGCCCCGCCCAAGCTGCCCACGAACTGGTCTGGCAGCGTACGGTGGCGGTGCGCGGCGTGGAATCGTTGCCTGTCCTGTTTTAGCGGCAGACGCAGAGAGGCTACCGAGATGGGGTTGGAGCATCCTGACGCGCTGGCGATGCACCGTTTCGACCCGTTAGCACCAGCGGTTTTGGCCGACCCCTATCCCTTCTATGCTTGGCTGCGCGAGCACGACCCGTTGCACTGGGGCGTGTCCGGTGATGCAGAGGCAGCGGGTTGCTGGATGGTCACCCGTTATGACGATGCGCTGGCGCTGCTGAAGGATGAGCGTTTCGGTCGCGAGATCAAGCAGGTGGAGGCTGGACGGGGAGCATCCACGCAGGATGAGGCTGCGGTCATCATGCGCGAATGGATGGTGTTGCGCGACCCACCGGTGCATACGGTCTTACGCGGGTTGGTACACCGGGCCTTTACACCCCAGGTGATCGAGCGTTGGACGCCGCGCATGGCGGCGATTGCCGCCGAACTCGTCGCACCGTGCCGAGATCTGCGCGCGTTTGACCTGATGACGGCGCTGGCGTTGCCCTTTCCGGTGCGCGTGGTCGCCGAGATGTTGGGCGTGCCGCCGGAGGATGCGCCGCTCTTTACTCCGTGGACTGAGGCGTTGGCTGCATTGATCGAGTTCGAGCAGACGCCGGAAGTCGTTGCACAGGGGAATCGCGCCATGAGCGAATTGGCCGATTATCTGCGCGGAGTGATTGCGGAGCGGCAACGACAGCCGCAGGACGACCTGATCAGCGCGCTGCTGCTGGACAACCCGGAGATCAGTGAGCCGGTGCTACTGGGTGCATGTACGCAATTGCTCTTTGGCGGCAACGCCCCGGTCGCTTATTTGATCGCCAATGGGGTGATGGCGCTGCTGCGTAACCCGGAGCAACTAGCCTGGTTGGCTGCGCAGCCGGGGACGCCGACCATAGCGGTGGATGAGTTGATGCGCTTCGACTCGTCGGTGCAGATGACTTTCCGCTATGCGTTGAGGGATGTGGTGTGGCGCGACAAGTTTATAGGTCGGGGTGATCTGGTGGCAATTGTGTTCGGCGCAGCCAATCGCGATGCGCGGCAGTTTGATGCACCGGACTGTCTGAATCTACACCGTACGCCCAACCGCCATCTGTCGCTGGGGCAGGGTATCCACTATTGCTTGGGCGCGGCGTTGGCGCGCACGGAGGGACGTGTATTATTGGATACGCTGCTCTCCCTCCTCCTTGAGCTACAGTTGGCGGAGGAGAGAATTCCCTATGCGCGCACGGTGGCGGTACGTGGGCCGGAGCGGTTGCTCTTGGCCCGCGCAGCGTGAGGCGCGCATGCGCTGTTTCCCAACCGAACCGATTGATTTTCGTAAACCAAGCAAACAGACGAGGAGAGCAACAGATGGCACGCTTGGCAGGGAAGGTGGCGTTGATCACCGGCGCGGCGCGCGGGATCGGTCGCGCCATTGCGCTGCGCTATGCCGGCGAGGGATGCAACTTGGCGCTGTCGGACTTGGACTTGGCAGGCGCAGACGAGACCGCAGCGCTGTGCCGGGAAGCCGGGCAGGCCTACGGGGTCCGCACCGTGACCACTCGCACCGATGTGACCAAGCGGGCCGAGGTCAAGTCCATGATTGACACCTGTGTGGCGACGCTGGGCGGGCTGGATATTGTGGTCAACAACGCGGGCATCTTCAACAACGCGGCCTTCGAGTTGATGACCGACGATCAATGGCACACCATGATGAACGTCAACCTGCACAGCGTCTTCTATGTGAGCCAAGTGGCGGTGCGCCACTGGTTGGCTGCGCAAAAACCGGGTGTGTTCGTCAACTTGGCGTCGGTGAGCGCGACGGTAGCCTTCACCGAGTCGTCGCATTATTGCACGGCGAAGGCGGCGGTGGAGATGCTGACGCGCTGTATCGCCATGGAACTGGGGCCGATGGGCATCCGCGCCAACAGCATGGCTCCCGGTATTATCGCCACAGAGATGACGCGGCCCGCGCTCTCCGCGCCGGAATTGGCTGCGGACTGGATGCGGCGCATTCCCAGCCGGCGCTACGGCACGCCGGAGGATGTCGCGGACTTGGCCTTGTTCCTGGCGTCGGATGAATCGCGCTATATCAACGGCGAGATGATCTATGTGGATGGCGGCGCGACCTGGGCTTGGAGCAAGCCCAGCGATGACGCACGCTATCCGCGACGCTTTGGCTCGGCTGCCTAGCGGGACATGGACAACCGTGCTCCAGGAATGAGGAGACAGGCATGAAGACAGGGATCGCAGGGAAGGTGTGTATCGTCACCGGGGGCGGCTCCGGGATCGGTCGCGCGTCTGCGTTGGCCTTCGCCGCGGAAGGGGCGAAGGTAGTCGTCGCCAACCGCACGGGGAGCAAGGCCGAGGCGGTCGCGGCGGAGATCCGCGCGGCGGGGGGCGAGGCGTTGGCGTTGCAGGTGGATGTGAGCGTGGGCACGGAAGTGCAAGAGATGATCGGCGTGACGGTCGCGACTTACGGCGGGCTGGACATCCTTTTCAGCAACGCGGGGATCAGCCCCAATGGGTCGGTCACTGCCATCAGTGAGGAAGAGTGGGATACTTGTTTGGCGATTGACCTCAAGAGTGTTTTCTTGGGCGCTAAGTATGCCATCCCCGCCATGCAGAAGCGGGGTGGCGGCGTGATCCTCAACACTGCGGGTACGTTGGGGATTCGCCCGACGCGTGACAAGGCAGCCTATGGCGCAGCCAAAGCCGGGGTGATCAACTTGAGCAAGGCGATTGCGCTGGACTATGGGCCGGACAACATTCGCTGCAATGTGATTTGTCCAGGGTATGTGGATACGCCGTTGACCGCGCACATTGACGCCGCCGCGCGCGATGCGTTTTTGGCGCGGTCACAGGCGCTGCACGGGCTAATCCGCGCCGAGGAAGTAGCGGCGCTGGCGGTTTATCTGGCGTCGGATGCAGCGCGCATGATCACTGGGCAGGCCTTTGTGATTGACGGCGGGCAGCAGGCAGGGATGCTCTGGTAAGCGCGGTAGGATTGTCGTCCGAGTCAGCGTTGTGCTCGGCATGCGAAGGGGCCTCTCGGCGTTGTGACCGAGAGGCCCCTTTGGTTTGATGAGGGTACGGGCAGGTTAGCGTTCGCTGCGCACTGCGCTGGGAGCCAGCGGGCCGGTGGGCTGCGTGCGGCGGCTGCGCAGGTCCAGCGCCACCGCAGTGACCAGGGCTAGGGCTGCCAGACCGGCGATGATCCAAGCCAGTAGGCCGGTCACCCCAGGGGTAGAGGGCTGCGGTGTCGCTACGACGACCGGCTCTTCGACCAGCGGCGCGTTGCCCAGGGCCAAGGGCGTGCGGCTGTCGGTGGTGAGGGCCAAGACGCCGCCGGTCAAACCGCTGAGCGGCAGCAACTCCGTGACCGCCAGGTTGCTTGCCTCATGGATGGGCGACCAGGCCTGCGCGCCGTCGGTGCTCATGGCGACGCCTGCCGGCGACTGGCGTACCATGGTGCTCCCATAGAGGAAACTGGTGGCGACATAGAGCACGTCCGGCTGCAAGGGGTCCACCGCAATGGCGTTGACCTGCAAGCGGCTGCCGGGCACGAAGTTCAACCCTGCGTTGGCGAGCGTCCACTCTAGGCCGTCCCGGCTGACCAGCAGGCCGCGGTCCATGGTGCCGACGTACACCGTGGCGGGCGTCCCGTTGGCAATGGCGAGCGCGGTCGGCGCGCTGTGCAGGTTGTCCACGGTCACCCACGTCAAGCCGTAGTTCTCGGCGCGATAGAGCTTCCACTCGGTGCGGGCAAAAGCGAGACCTGCGCCGGTGCTGTCGGCGACCACTTGCAGGACCGGCTCGTCCAGCAACAGTTGCCCGGTCAGGATCACGCTGGACCCCACATCGCGCAGGCGGAACAGCCCAGCGGTGTCGGTCCCGGCGTAAATCAGGCGCTGGGCGCCATCCACGGCAAGGCTGGTCACGCCGCCCAGGTGCGGCAGATCGGTGAGCGGGACGCGCAGCCAGTTCTTGCCGTTGTCCAGCGTGCGATAGAGGGCCAACTCGTTCGCCGCGCCGATGTAGAGCACATTCGGATCGGTGATGTCGGTGGCGACTGCGCCGACGATCACGTTTTGCGGCGTGGGAACCAGCGTCCAGGCGCCTGGTGCGCCCATGTAGAGCGCGCCGCCGTCTACAGCGTAAGCCGGAGCATCCGGGCTGACCGCCGGACTGTAGGCCCGTACATTGTGCAGCACTGCGCGCGGGGTGGACGCAGGAGCGCCGGCAGGCTCGCCGGTG
>CAKZVN010000034.1 GCA_937922105.1 uncultured Litorilinea sp. | reverse complement strand
CCACGTAGCGGGCCTTCCGGCGCGCGCCGCAGTAGCCGCAGCAAGGTGATGCTCCAAACGGTACGCGCTTGACTCGCCCTCAGCGACCGGGAGATCGTGGAGCAGCGCAGCCAGCCGCACCACCGTACCATCCGCGCCCTCAGCCTGGGCAATCCGCAGCGCCAGCTGCGTCACGCGCCGCACATGGTCGAAGTCGTGCGCGGCGTCGCCCTGGGCATAGAGGCGGCGCGCCTCGTCGTCGCTCAGAAACGCTGCGTGCATTGCACCGCCGGACATCCCCCGCATACGTTCTGCCTCAACGCAACGGGACTTGGGGGGTATCGGGCGTCACCGGGAGCGCCGCAGCACGACGCCGATTGCCGCGCACCCACAAGTAGCCGCCGGGCAAGCTGATAAGATAGGAGACGAACTGTTGCAACAGCCCCACGGCAAAGCCCAATTCGCCCCCCGCACCCATCAAGATAAAAGTCGCAGCAAACGCACCCTGGCGCACCCCCAACCCGCCGGGTGAGAGCGGGATGATCAACGCCACAAAGACGATGATGGGGTTGATGGTCAAGACTTCCAGGAAGGTGATTGCCCCCGGCTGGATAGCGGCGGCGATCAGCCAGATGGTGACGCTGGTGAGGACGACGATCCCTACGCTGCCCAGCGCGGTAATCAGCAACGCGCGCGCCCGGCTGCGATACAGGTTGAACGCATCGGCGAGCTTCTGCCAGATGGGGATGGTCTTGCCGGCAAGCGGTAGCCGCCGTAACAGCCATTCCACCGCGGCCTTCAGCCGCCGGCTCAAAAACGCCGCCAACGCCACCATCAGCGCCAGGGCAAAGAGACCGCTGCCCAACGCGATCAGGCGCACCGTCACAGCCTGCTCGGCGGAAAAGGGCGCGCCGTCCGGTCGCCCCCACAGCACCATCGCCCACGAGCCGAGCGCCGCCGCCAACATAAAGACCAACAGGCCGATAAAGCGGTCAATCAGTACGCTGGCAGCGGCAACCGCGCGGCGTTGCGTATCGCCTGCCACCGCGATGCCGCGCATGAGATCACCGCCCACCTGGGCGGGCAGGAAATTGTTGAAGAACTCAGCCAACCACTGGTAGACCATCAAACGGCCCGGCGGGACGCGCACCCCTGCCGCCGCCAACAACACGCCCCACTTCAGCCCGCTCACGGCAACCGCCGCCGCATAACAGCCTGCGGCTAGCAAGAGCTGCCACGGATTGGCTGCCAACACCTGCTGCCGGAGCGCGACCGGGTCTTGCAGCCGCGTGTAGAGGAAATAGAGCAGCCCCAGGCCGATGGCGAGTTTGAGAAAATTCCAAAGCCACTGCTTCATGCGCCGCTCGACTTCATCCGCTTGCTCGACCGCAACCGCCCTAGGCCTGGGCAGCGGGACGGGTATCGTCCATGACATCGCCGACCCGCGCCGCGCGATTCTCGCCGTTGCCGCGCGCCGTGATCACCGCCGGCCCACCATTGGCAGCTTCCTGGGAGCGTCGTAGCCCCTGGACATCGCGCTTCTGGCTCCAAGCCATGTCCCAGGTGACGTGCCGGTCGCCCTTGATGGCAAAATCATACCAGCCCAACAGCCGGCTCCATCCTTCCAACACCGCCAAAAGGAAGAGCACCCAGAGGAACTGTACCACACCCCACACTTCCTTGAGCGCGATGCGAAAGACGCGACCGTTTTGGATGCTGCTCACGGCATAGCCGTATTTATGCTTGAGGTAGAGATGGCCCGCATGGTTGCGCCGGCGTTGGCGTACCCAGTCCTTAATGGTGTCCGGCCCAGTGTTATAGACCACCGCGTCGGGCGCATAGCGCACCCGCATGCCCCGTTGCACCACGATGGCTTCCACGAACGCCTCGTCCATAGCAACATCAGGCGGGATGCGGTCGAAGAACTTGCGGAACGCGATCATCTCGCCCAGCCGCGGAATCTCCAGACACAGTTCATGCTCCAACCGCAGGCGCAGGTGGCTGAGCAAGCCGACGATGTGGTTGGGCGTATTGACAGGAATCTTCTGTGCGCCCACCATGCCCACTTCCGGGTCGGCAAACATGCGCACCAGATGCTCCACCGCGTATTCATCGGGAATGGTGTCGCCGCTTTCCAAGACGCACAGTTCACACTGGGCCGCAGCCAAGAAGAGATTGATCGCGCTGGTCTTGCCTTCGCGGCGCGGCTGCTCGATGAGTTTGATGCGCGGGTCGCGCGCCATGTACTCTTGGATGATGGGCACCGTGCGGTCGGTGCAGGCGCTGGCAACCACGATGATCTCTGCGATCTCCACGCGGTGCAGGTGTTGGTCCAGCAAGGCTTGCAACAGATTGCCGATGTTCTCTTCTTCGTTATAGGCGGTCACGCCTACGCTGCAAACCAGCTTGGGCTGAGATTGACCCGTCATGCGCTGCAATCCTCATCGTCTGTGATGGTCGTTTGTGATGGTGGTCCGTCACGCCGCGCCTGGGAGAACGGCACGTCTAGTGGCTGTCCACCAGCTTGGCAATGGTCACCCCGTCGCCGCCTTCACCGGCGTCGCCGCTGCGGAAATCGCTCACCACCGGGTGATCGCGCAGCAGGCGACGCACCGCATCGCGCAGCGCACCGGTCCCTTTGCCGTGAATAATGCGCACCCAGGGCAGGCGCGCCAGATAGGCTTCGTCCAAATAGCGTTCCAGGCGCGCCAGCCCGTCTTCCACGCGCTCGCCGCGCATGTCGAACTCAATGCCGGGGCTGACGACCGTCGCGCCGTAGGTGGTGCGCTGGGGCACGTCCTCCTTGACGGCTTTTTGGCGCAACTCCAGCCGCTGGATCGGCAACTTGAGCCGGAAGTTACCGATCTGCACGTCGGCCTCATCCCCGCGTTGACTCAGGGCCAACACTTCGCCGCTGGCTTGGAGATTGGGAACCCACACGCGGTCCCCCACCTCAATCACCCCGGTGATGCGGTCACTCGCTGCGCCGGGCACGATCACGCGGGGGTCCACCGCTGCGGTGCTGCGCTGGCGCCGCGTGACTTCGCGTTCGGCCTCGGCTAAGAAGGCCTCATGCGTGCCTGCGCCGCCGAACTGGTTTGCGCGCGCCAGTTGGCGCCGGGTCTGGTCAATCTCTTGGCGCAGCACGTCCAACTCGCGTTGCATCAGGTCGCGTGTTTCTGCAATGACCTTGCGCCGCGCCTCCTCCAGTTGGCCCAGCTGATAGCGCAGGTCGGCCTCCATCAGCTGCGTCTGGCGCTCGCGCTCTTTGGCGCGACGGCTGGCTTGGGTGGCTTCCTGCTTGGCGCGCTTGATGTCGTCCAGCAGCGCGTCCACTTGCAACGAGCCGGGGCGCACGATGCTCTCGGCCTTCTCCACGATCACCGGGTTCAACCCCAGGCGCCGCGCAATCACCAACGCGTTGGAACGACCGGGCAGGCCGATGCTCAACTCGTAGGTGGGGCTGAGCGTCTCCACATCGAACTCCACCGACGCATTGCGCACGCCCGGCGTGTTGTGGGCATAGAGCTTGAGATCACTGTAATGGGTGGTGGCAAAGGTGGTAATGCCGCGCTCGCGCAGATTTTCCAGCAAGGCCATGGCCAGCGCCGAGCCTTCGTCGGGGTCGGTCCCCGCGCCCAGTTCATCCAGCAACACCAGACTCCGGGGGTCGCTCTCCTCCAGAATCTCGATGATGTGGGTCATGTGGCTGCTGAAGGTGCTGAGATTCTGCTCGATGCTCTGCTCGTCACCGATGTCGGCGTAGATCCCCTCAAAGACGCTCAGGCGGCTGCCTGGCTCCACCGGGATCAACAAGCCCGACTGCGCCATGAGCGCCAACAGCCCCACGGTCTTGAGGGTAACCGTCTTGCCGCCGGTGTTGGGACCGGTGATGACAATGATAAAGGTCTCGTCGTCCAGATAGACATCCACCGGGACCACCGTGTCGGGGTTGAGCAAGGGGTGGCGTGCGCGGCGCAGGTCAATCACCGCGCCAGGGTGGTAGATGGGCTGCGCGGACTCGGCGGTGGCGGGCAGGGGCGCTTTTGCCGGGTGGAGCGCGGTCATCTCCGGCAGGGTCGCCTCCAGGGTATAGGCGTACTTGGCTTTGGCGAAAATCAAGTCCAACTCGGCCAAGATCGCAATGTTGCGCCGGATATAGACCGCTTCGTCCGCCACCAGTTCGCTCAACTCGGTGAGGACGCGGCGCACCTCGCGCTCCTCTTGCAACTCCAGTTCGCGCACTGCGTTGTTCTGCTGGACCACGCGTAGCGGCTCGATGAAGAGCGTCGCGCCGCTGGCGGACTGGTCATGCACGATGCCGTCCACGTTGCCTTTGTATTCGGCGCGCACGGGGATGACATAGCGACCCTGGCGCTGTGTGACCAACGCATCCTGCAAATAGGGGCGAATGTCCGGCCCATGAATCAGACGTTCCAACGTGCTGAGCAAACGGTCTTGGGCGGTGCGTAGCTCGCTGCGGATACGCGCCAGGGCTTCGCTGGCGCCATCCATCACCTCACCGCGGTCGTTGATGCAGCGCCCGATTTCGGCGATGACGTGGCTGCACGGCTCCATGTTGGCGACCAGCTCCGCCAAGCGTGGAAAGCTATCCTCCAAGCGCGTGAGGGTCTGATAGAGCGCCCGCGCGCGCAGCAACGTATTGCGAATTTCCAAAAGGTCTTGGGCAAAGAGCATGGCGTGACGCTCGGCGCGGTCCAACTCTGGGCGCAGATCGCGCACACCGCCGAAGCTCACGTCGGTCTTTTGGTCGAGGAGTTTATAGGCTTCCTGGGTCTGGGCCAACCACTCCTGCACCGTCGCCAGATCGTCGCTGGGCAAGAGCGCGAGCGCCAAGTCCGCGCCGCCGCTGAACGCGCAGTAGCCCGCCAGTTGGGCCAAAATTTTGTCGTATTCCAGCACCTTCAAGGTACGCGGGTTCATGCTCTCCCACTTGGTTGCGCTGCGCTCCGGCTGCGTTGCCGGACTTCTCTCGACTCGCCCAACATCGGCAAGACTGCGTTGTGGGCGCATGATAACACAGGCGGCTTTGCCCTGTCACCCGCCGGGGCGCGCCAATCCGATCCAGGTCGTCGCTAGGTGGCGTAGCCTAGTCGCCGCAGCATGGCTTCTTTGCGCCGCCACTTCTCCCACACCTTGACCCACAACTCCAGATAGACCTTCGTGCCCACCAACTCCTCGATCTGGGGCCGCGCATTTTGGCCAATGCGCTTGATCATGCGCCCGCCCTGTCCCAACACAATGCCCTTATGCGACTCCCGCTCCACATAAATCACCGCCGCGATGTAGGTCATGCCGTCGTCGCGCGCGGTGAATTCATCCACCACGACCGCGAGGCTGTGCGGGACTTCCTGCTGCAAGAGATGGAGCGCTTGCTCGCGGATCAATTCCGCCACAATAAAGCGCGTCTGCAAGTCGGTGACTTGGTCTTCCGGGTAATAGCGCGGGCCGCGCGGCAACAGCTCGCGCAATCGCGCCACCAACTCCGCCACCCCTGCACCGGTGAGCGCGCTGACGGGCAGCACGTCGAAGGACAGCTCACCCAGCACTGCGGCATACTCGGCACGACGCCGGGCGATCACCTCTGCCGGGTCGTCGCGCACTGCGTCCATCTTGTTCAGCCCCAGCACCAATGGCGTCGGCTGCTGCTTGCTGCGCCGCGCCAGGTCGCGCACCATCCCCGCGATGACCATTTCCTCATCGGTCGGCGGTACGCCCGCCTCCACCAACCAAAGCAGCACATCCGCGTCGTCCATGCTCTCTTCGGCGACTTCCACCATGTGTTGGCCTAACTTGTGCTGCGGGCGATGGATGCCGGGCGTGTCCAAAAAGAGAATCTGCGCGTCGTCTTGGGTGAGAATCCCCAGCAACTGATCGCGCGTGGTCTGCGGCTTGGGGCTGGTGATGGCGATCTTCTGACCTAAGAGCCGGTTGAGCAGCGTGGACTTGCCCACGTTGGGCCTGCCGATTACCGCCACAAAGCCGCTGCGATGGTCTGCGGGCAGTGGAGCGGCGGTATCCAGGGGATGCGGGTCGGTCACGGGAGACTCCTTTTGAGCGAACTCCTGCGTTCCGGGTACACGCCTAGAGGGGCGCAGTACGCGTGCGCGGCAAGGTCAGCCGAACCTCACCGCTGGCGGTCTGGTCCTGGTGGTCGCGCCAACCGTAAGTGGTGTGCAGGTAGCGCAGATAGGGATCGGGGTTGAGCACCTGCTCGATCATGTAGGTGGAGCCGGTGAGCAGGATGATGTCGTCCGCGCTGCGCATACTCTTGGCGACCTGCAAGGCTTGGCGCGGGTCGTTGATCAAAAGCGTGGGCGTCTCGCCTGCCAGCGCCTCGATGGCGTTGCGCACGCCGTTGGGGTCCTGCCCCTTATAGGACGCGCCGGTGACGATGATGGCTTTGGCAATCGTCGCCAAACTCCCCAGCACCTCGGTGGGCGCGCGCGGGCCGGAAAGGCCCACCACCATGATCTTGCCCTTGCCCACAAAGCGCGTCTGCACCTCATCCACCAAGGCGCGCACCTTTTCCACATTGTGCGCGATGTCGGCATAGATGCCCTCTTCCACCTGCCAGAAACGACCGGGCAAGCGGGCCTCGCCAAAGCGCGCCAAAATGGTTGCCGGCTCCAAGCCGGGACAAAAGAAACGGATCACCGCCAAGCTCAAGGCGGCGTTCCAACGCTGGTAGTGCGCGTTGAGCAGCGACTCACCGGGCAGCGGCAACAGTCCGGCTGCGTCCAGCAGCGCGTCCAACTCGGCGACGGCCTGCGCGTCCACCCAAGTCAACGGTGCAGCGACTTCCTGGCAGACTTGGGCGATAATGGCGCGGCTGTCGGGGTTGCTCTCACTGCTGAAAAAGGGGACGCCGGGCCGCGCGATCCCGGCTTTGTCCAGCACGCGCTGCCACAATTGGCGCCCCAGCAGATGCGCATGGTCGCTGCCCACATTGGTCAGCACCGTCGCCACCACCGGCAGCGCGCGCGTCTGGTCATAACGCCCGCCGACGCCGGTCTCCAGCGCGGCCCACGCCACGCCATGCAGTTCGAACAACGCCAGCGCAATCAGAATCGAGACCTCATGAAAGGTATGGGCGTGGGCGGTGTTGTGCAAGACTAGATTGACACAGTGAGGCTGGATGCGCCGCTGCCACACCTCGTTGATATCATCTTGGCTGACAAAGCGTCCGTCCACACTGAAGCGTTCGCGATAGTCGAACAAATGGGGACTCATGAACGCGCCCGCCTTGCCCACCGCGCCCAGGCCCATCTCCAAGAAACGGCACGTAGACCCCTTGCCCCCCGTCCCTGCTACATGGATCAGTTTGGTGGGGTGACCTTTGGGCCACAGCGTGCGGATGGAGTGGCGCAACAACTCCAGGCGCGCCAGCTTAGCGGTGGACCACTCGGCGTGATAAATCTGGTCGAGGGTATTGTAATAGGGAAAATTAGGTGTCTCGCTCACGGTCGCGCCTATGCCAACGGTTCCGGTTTGAGCGTGGCGCGGATCAGCGCAAACTCCGCCTCGATGATCTCCTGAATGGCAGGCGCGGCCTGAGCCAGGGGAATCTCGCGCACCTCGCCGTTGCGGCGCAACTTCAGTTCCAGCGCCCCGCTCTTGACGCCCTTGCCGCCCACCGTCAGGCGCAGGGGAATCCCCAACAGGTCGGCGTCGTTAAACTTCACGCCGGCGCGCTCGTCGCGGTCGTCCAGCAAGACCTCCACACCCAGCGCGCGCAGATCGTTGTAGATGCGCTCCGCAACCGCCGTCACCTCCGGCGTCTTTTCTGTGCCCAAATCCACGATGATCACCTGATAGGGCGCGACGGTGATGGGCCAACGGATGCCCAATTCGTCGTGGTGGTGCTCGATGATGCAAGCCATCATCCGCCCGGAGCCGATACCGTAGGACCCCATAACAATGGGTTTGCTCTGCCCGTTTTCGTCCAGGAAGGTCGCGCCCATCGCCTCGCTATACATGGTGCCCAGCTTGAAGATATTGCCGACCTCCACCCCGCGCACGCTGCGCAGCGCCGCGCCGCACTTGGGACAGGCATAGCCGTCGGCAGCCGCCACGATGTCCGCCACCAGGTCGGGCGTGTAATCGCGCCCGCTGTTGACATTGCGCAGGTGATAGTCCACGCGGTTGGCCCCCGCGACCAGGTTCGGGGTGGCAGCGACCAGATCGTCCACCACCAGCAACACCTTTGCGCGCGCAATGCCCACCGGCGAGCCGTAGCCCGGCTCCGCGCCCACAGCGCGAATCTCCTCGGTGGTGGCAGGGCGCAGCCGCCGCGCCTTGACCGCGTTGGCGAGCTTGGTCTCGTTGACCTCCATATCCCCGCGCACCACTGCAAAGACGAACTGCTCGCGCGGTGCACCGTTCTCGGCGCTGATCTCCGCGATCATAAAGACCGCCTTAGCCGTCTCGCTCTGGGCAATCCCCAGATAGTCGGCTAGGGTAGCGATGGTGGTAATGTTGGGCGTGTAGACCTCCGCCAGGGGCGCGGGCGCAGCCACGGGCGGCGCGGGCTTGCGGAAGGTCGCGATCTGGCGATTGGCGCTATAGCCACAGGCGTCGCAGATGAGCAGCGTATCCTCACCCACAGGCGTGAGCGCCATAAATTCGTGGGCCATGCTGCCGCCCATCATGCCCGTGTCGCTCTCCACCGCCACCACCTCCAACCCGCAGCGCCGGAAAATGTCGAAATAGGCTTGGTAGATGCGCGGGTAGAAAGCATCCAGCCCGGCTTGGTCGCGGTCGAAGGAATAGGCGTCCTTCATGGTGAACTCGCGCGTGCGGATGGTCCCTGCGCGCGGGCGCGGTTCGTCGCGAAACTTGGTCTGAATTTGATAGAGGACAAAGGGCAGTTGGCGATAGCTGCTGACCACCGTCTGCGCCAGCTCCGCCATGATCTCCTCGTGGGTCATGCCCAAGCAATAGTCGCGACCGTTGCGGTCCTTGAGCCGCGCCATGTCGTCGCCGATGGCGGACCAGCGCCCGCTGCGTTCCCAAAGCTCCGCAGGATGGACGATGGGCAAGGTGACCTCCTGCCCGCCGATGGCGTCCATCTCTTCGCGCATGATCTGCTCGATCTTGTGCTTGACCCGATGCCCCAGCGGCAAATAGTCGAAGATGCCCGCGGCGATAGGATGCACCAGCGCGGCGCGCAACATGAGTTGGTGGCTGGCAATCTCGGCGTCGGCAGGGGCTTCGCGCAGGGTCTGGAAAAAGAGCTTGGACATTCGCATGGGCGTCTACTCCGCGTGGGTTCGGTGAGTGGCAAAAGCCGGGCAAGCGCGCCGGCGCGTTGGGGTCTTCAAGGGCAGTTATTCGGCAGGGTTAGCGGGCGGTGAAGCGGGGGCCGAGAGCAGGGCTTGCTCCACCAACGCGCGCAGCTCGTCCGTCCCCAGCAGGCCTACGTGGCGAGCGATCTCCTGTCCGTCGCGCAGGAGGAGCAAGGTCGGCAACCCCATGATGCGAAAGCGCTCGGCGGTCTGCGGGTTTTCGTCCACATCCAGCGCAACGACCCGCAGGCGCCCTTGTAGGTCGCGCGCCAGCATCTCCACCCGAGGCGACAGGATGGCGCACGGTTGGCACCACTCGGCCCAAAAATCCACCAGCACCGGCAGCGGTGAGTCAAGTACCACGGCATCAAAACCGGCGTCGGTCACATCCGCCACAACCGGGGTGAACGAGGTTCGCACTGCATCAGGCGGCAGGGTCGGACGTGAGGGCGCAACCCAAGCCAACAATCTCCGCAACATAACGCTCCTCTTGGACGGCGCGTCGGGCAGCCCAGGACCCATTCTCCGCTGTGCCGCGCCGCTCCGAGTGAGTATATGCCCGCGCGGAACGGATGTCAAAAGCGCAGGGGTGCGCCCCTGCTATGCGCCGATTCGGAAACACGTCCCTTACATTGACACATTTCTATATTGACAAATCTCGATATATCTGTTACCCTACGCAACATGAACACGTCAAGCCTGGACGACATCCAACGCGTAGATGCCCCCCCCACCGGTTGCTGTGCCCCCTTCGGCGGCTTGCGCTGGAGCATGGAGGAAGCCGAAGCGCTGGCGGCGCAGCTCAAGGCGCTGGCTCACCCGGTGCGCTTGCAGATCGTGGGCGTCTTGAGCCGCCTGGGCGGTCAAGTCTGTGTTTGTGACTTGGAAGCGCATTTCGACTTGGCCCAGCCCACCATCTCGCACCATCTCAAGGTGCTGCGCCAAGCCGGGCTGATCGAGAGCGAACAACGCGGCGTGTGGGTCTATTATCGCCTGCGCCCGGCGACCGTAGCCCGCCTGCACGCACTGACCCGCGAACTGGCAAGCGAGTAGTCCGAGTAGTCATAGAGCAAGCTGCCGCGCGCCGAGTACACGGCGCACTATGTAGCGCCCAATATATCGAACTTTTTCAATGTAACATCGCCAGGAGTATCTCATGCCCTGTGTTCCCATCATCCGACCCGCCCGCTCTACCCATTGGCCCCAGATCGCCGCGCTGCTCACGCACCACGCCTTGCCGCTGGACGGCCTGAGCGCTCATCTGGACACAACGTTGGTTGCGCTGTGTGCCGAGAACGGAGCGGGAGATGATCCGGACGCCGGCGAGGTGATAGGCTGCGCTGCCGTGGAACTCTATGGCGACGCCGGGCTGCTGCGCTCGGTCGCAGTAGACGCTGCCCAGCAGGGGCGCGGTCTGGGCAGCCGCTTGGTGGACGCCGCGCTGGAGCTTGCCCGCGCGCACGGTGTCACCCGGCTCTATCTCCTGACCGAGACCGCCGCGCCCTACTTTGCCCGTCGCGGCTTTGTTCCGCTCGCGCGTGCCGAGGTAGCTCCTGCGGTGGCTGCGTCGGTAGAATTTCAACATGCCTGTCCGGCTTCGGCCCAGGCTATGCACCTTGCCCTCGACTCGGCGCACGCGCGCAGACCTTGTGCCGCGCCGCCGTCTGCGTAAGCCTCCGCGCCCATGCGCGCGTGACCACCCGACTCGACCTATGCGATGCACCGCAATTCACAGCCAGGAGCCGACTTCATGACCCTAGAGCTTCTCGACCCGACCCAAGTTCACACGACCGTGCGCGAACACTACGCCGCGCGCGCCCGCAACGCCGACAGCTGCTGTGGCGGCAGCAGTTGTGACACCATCTCCCTCTATGGCGACGCCGATCTGACGGACCTCCCCGCCGAGGTAACCGGCTTCACCCTGGGCTGCGGCAACCCCACCGCCATCGCGGCCCTGCGCCCCGGCGAAGTGGTGGTGGACCTCGGCTCCGGCGGCGGGCTGGATGTGCTGCTGGCGGCGCGCCAAGTCGGCCCCACCGGCTATGTCTATGGTGTGGACATGACCGACGACATGCTGGAGTTGGCCCGGCGCAACGCAGCCAAAGCCGGCGCGACCAATGTGGAGTTTCGCAAGGGGAACATCGAGGACCTGCCGCTGGCAGACGGCAGCGTAGACGTGATCATCTCCAACTGCGTGATCAATCTCTCGCCGGACAAGGGGCAAACCTTGCGCGAGGCGTTCCGCGTCTTGCGCTCCGGCGGGCGCTTGGCAGTATCGGACATTGTGGTGGAGGGGGATCTCAGCGATCTGCCGGTGAGCGAGGCGCAGGTACGCACTGCGCTCAGTTGGGCGGGCTGTATTGCGGGCGCGTTGACCATGGACCAATACCGCGCCTTGCTGGCTCAAGCCGGCTTTACCGATATTCGCGTCGAAGTGCGCGGGCGCTACTCCATGCAGGCGCTCAGCGGGGTTGACCAGGCCCAGGTGGACGCGCTACAACTGGCGCCGGAGGTGCTGGAAGCCGTCGCCAACCGCTTCACCAGCAGCAGCATCACCGCGACCAAGCCGTAACGTAGTCTAGCACGCTCCTTTGCGTTATCATCCTGGAAGCTGCGCGTTTCCAGGATGATAACTTCTGCATGACAACATACCCGCCTACGACTAGGGTTCTTCCCTATCGGCAGGCGATTCCTTTTCTTCCAATTCACGCGCCTTGGAGAGCGCCGATGCCAGCAGACCCGTGGGAATAGAGACGATGCCCAACCCGGTGACCAACACGAAAAAGGTGAAAATGCGTCCGCCTACGGTGATGGGATAGATGTCGCCATAGCCCACGGTGGTCAGGGTCACCACCGCCCACCACAGGCTGTCGAAGACGTTGGCAAAGGCCTCCGGCTGTGCCTCGTGCTCGAAGTAGTAAATGCCGATGGCGGAAAAGTAGAGCATGAGCATCGCCACGCCCAGAAAAAGCACGATCTCCTCTCGCGCCAGCGTGATGGCGCGCCAAAAGCGCCGGACGGCTTGGTTATAGCGCACAAACTTGAAGGTGCGGATGAGCCGGAAAAGCCGGAAGGCACGCAGGGAACGAGCATCCACGCCCAGCGCCAGGTAAAAGGGCAGGATCGCCAACAAATCAATCACGCCGAAGAAACTGAAGATAAAGCGCAGCCGATTGGGCGCGACCCAGATGCGCAGCAGGTATTCCACAGTGAAGACCGCGACGGTGAAGACCTCGAAATAGCGCAGCCAGCGCCGCAGTTCCTCCGAAATCTGGGGCATGGTCTCGATGGGAAAAGCCAGCAGCGAGCCGACAATCAAGGCCTGGATGGTCAGATCGAAGGCGCGACCGGCGCGGCTGTCGCCGTTATCAATGATGCGTTCAACGAGACGCCGTGCACTCTCCATCGCAGCCCCCTTTTCGTGGGTACGCAGCCGACAGGCCTATAGGCTAATCAACACCGCGATCAGCAACAGCACCCCCGCGCTGATCAGGAGATGGCGGTTGGCATAGAAGACTTGGCCCCAGGTGAGTTGGTTGGCGGGCAGGGCCGGGAGAGGAGCGGGAGACGGGGGCGGCAAGACTGTGGAAACCACAATCGGCGCGGAGCCGAAGAGCATATCCCGCAGGACACGCACGGACGGCGGGCGTTCATTCGGGTGCATGGAGAGCGCCTGGAAAATGGCCCGCTCGACGCGCGGGGAGACCGACGGATTTAGCTGGCAAAGCGAGGCTAACACACCCGGTCGCAAAAAGCGCTCTTTCGCGTCGGCGGGCGGTGTCCCAGCCAGGAGGTGATAGAGCGTTGCGCCCACGCTGTAGATATCGCTGCGCACGTCGGTGTAGCCGGTGTCGCCGCCGTACTGCTCCAGCGGTGTATAGGCGACCGTGCCGCGCCCCTGGACGACTGTGACGGTGCGGCTGTCGTCGGTGTGCAACACCTTGACCAGCCCGAAGTCCACCAGCTTGATCACCCCGCGCGGGGTAAGGCGAATGTTGCTCGGCTTGATATCGCGGTGGAGCACCGGCGGCTCTTGGTCGTGCAGATATTCCAGCGCGTCCAGCAGTTGCGCGGCCCACGCCAAGACCTGCGCCTCCTTGAGCGGCTCGCCCAGCTTGGCCTGCTCGCGCACGATCTCGTGCAGATCGCGGCCTGCCACATAGTCCATCACCAAGTATTCGCGGGCGGAGGCCGAAAAATAGTCCGAGACTTTGGGGAGGTTCGGGTGATCCAGACGCGAGAGGATGCTGGCTTCGGTGCGAAATTGCTCCGACATCTGTTCCAATTCGGCGTCGGTGAGCGCGGAGTCTACCAGCGTGGGAAGAATCTCCTTGATGGCGCAGATACGCCCCTCAAGGCGGCGGTCCGCGGCCTTATAGACCGCGCCCATGCCGCCCTGTCCCACCAACTCCAAAATCTCGTAGCGGCGACGCAGGAGAGTTCCCGGCTCTAAGATATGCTGCACAGAGGCAACTCACTCCGGCTTGCCCGGCTTATGGTCAACATTTTTCGCCTGCTCTACTTTTGGTATAATGCGGGCGGTGACGGTGCTGCCTGCGCCGCGCAGTGACGGAATCCGCTCCGTCGTGTCCGCTAAGCGCCAGGCTATCCGCTTCACCATTATGCGCGCAGCACCGGCGGATGTCAATCGCGCTCCCGCGCCGAGGAATGTACGCCTTGCGGTGATTCGTGTTCGCAATCCGAGACCCTATGCAATCACTTTCCGACCCAGAACCCATGCAAGAACCGGCAACTGTTCAGGATGAACCGGCGCGCACGCGCCACCGGGAAAGCGCCATGCTGGTATTGCAGCGCGGCGCCGATGCCGGACGCCGTTGGCCCCTGGACCGGCGCAACCCGCTCACTATCGGGCGCAGCGAGGATTGCGACATCATCCTGCCCGACCGTCAAGTCAGCCGCTACCACGCCCAGATCACGTGGCAAGGCGACCATTTCCAGCTCGAAGACCTGGACAGCAAGAATGGAACCCACGTCAACGGGCAGGAATTGCGCGGCGCGCCGGTCGCGCTCCAAGACGGCGACGAGATTCAGATCGCGTTGCGCTTCAAGCTCGGCTTTGTGGATGCCGGAGCCACCGCGCCCCTGACGCTGGAGACGGGCGAATTGGGCCTGCGCCTGGACAAAGAGACGCGCCAGGTGTGGGTGAACGGCAAATTGGTGGACCCACCCCTCAGCCTGCACCAATTTCGCCTGTTGGAAGCCCTGTGGGATGCCGGCGGCAGCGTCATCAGCCGCGAACGGGTGATCGCCGCGGTTTGGCCCGAAGCCAGCAGCGACGGCGTCAGCGAACAGGCGATTGACGCGCTGGTGCGCCGCCTGCGCGAACGCTTGGCTGAAGGCGACGAGGAATTCCGCTACATTGTCACCGTGCGCGGTCACGGCTTCCGGCTGGAGAATCGGTGAACGGCGCTGTGACGACTCTCCTTCCCCATACGCTCGCGACGCCAAGCCACGCCGACAGTGCGTCGCCCGCCGCTCCTGCCCCACTCGGGCTGTATCTGCACGTCCCCTTTTGCCAGCGCAAGTGCCCCTACTGCGACTTTAATACCTACGCCGGGATGGAATCCTGGTTTGCGCGCACGGTGGATGCGCTCTGCCAAGAGTTGGTCCAGCGCTGGCGCACGCTGGACCTCCATGCGCGCCCGGTCACATCGGTCTTTGTGGGCGGCGGTACCCCCACTGTGCTGGAAGCCGCGCAGCTCACCCGCCTGTTCGACGCGCTGCACGCCACCGTGCGCCTAGCCCCCGGCTGCGAGATCACCTGCGAAGCCAACCCCGGCACAGTAGACCGCGCCAAGTTCGCGCTGCTGCGTGCGCTGGGGGTCAACCGTCTGAGCCTGGGCGTGCAGAGTTTCCAGCCCGACGAGTTGGCTTTCCTAGGGCGCATCCACGATGTGGAGGATGTGACCCGCGCCGTAGATGCCGCCCGCGCCGCCGGCTTCGACAATATCAACCTGGACTTTATCTTCGGCCTGCCCGACCAACCCCTATCGGCCTGGGAAGCGTCGCTGCGCCGTGCGCTGGCGCTGGCGCCCACGCATCTCAGCCTCTACAGTCTGATTGTGGAACCCAACACGCCGCTGCAGCACTGGATCGCCACGGGCCGCGTCGCCGCGCCGGACGACGACCTAGCCGCCTCCCACTATGAAGCGGCATTGGCACATTTGAACAGCGCAGGGTATAGTCACTATGAGGTGTCCAACTGGGCCAAAGCCCCCGCCGGTCGCCCCCTTGCGCCCGCCGAGAACCCGCCGGCTGCCTGTCGCCATAACCTGCTCTATTGGCGCAACCAGGAATATGTGGGGATCGGCCCCGGCGCCCACAGCCATCTGCGCGTCGTGAACGCGACAGGCGAGACGGTCAGCCGGCGCTGGAGCAATCGCAAGCCTGTCCCCGGCTATGTCAAGCGCGTCTTGGCTAGCACGCCCGGCGCCCATGTAGGCGACAGCACGGTAGACGACGTGACCGACATGTGCGAAACCCTTTCCGCACGCACCTCGATGGGCGAGCAGATGATGCTGGGGCTGCGGCTGGTGCGTGAGGGGGTCGTCTTGGCGGATTTCCAGGCCCGCTACGGTGTGGATGCCCGCACGGTTTTTCGTGATGAGTTGGCGCGTTTGGCGGCGTGGGAGCTGTTGCACGTGGACGATGAACGCATCCGGCTCACCTCGCGCGGCCTGATGATGGGCAATCAAGTCTTTGCCATGTTTCTGGATGCCTAAGCCGGCACACCCGGCATCACACCGATTCACAGCGCACCGCCGGCTCGACCGGACACAGGGAAGGACCATCGGCATGACGCGCGCCCTCTATCCGGGCACGTTCGACCCCATCCACAACGGGCACATTGACATCGCCACACGCGCCGCGGCCCTCTTCGATGAGTTGGTCTTGGCAGTCTACGACGCGCCGCCCAAAAAACTGCTCTTCGGCACCGACGAGCGCGTCGCCCTGGCGCGCGAGGCCTTGGCCCATCTACCCAACGTGAGCGTGGTTGCCTATGCCGGGCTGACGGTTGCCTGCGCGCGCGAGGTCGCCGCCGACGTGGTGGTGCGCGGGCTGCGCAACGTGGCGGATTTCGAGTTTGAATACCAGATCGGCTGGGCCAACCGCTCGCTGGCGCCGGAGGTTGAGCTATGCTGCCTTTTTTGCAACGGCGCCTATGCATCCCTGAGCGCTACCATCGTCAAAGAGGTGGCAAGTCTGGGCGGTGATGTCGCGCACTGGACGCCGCCCCATGTGCAGGCAGCCCTGCGCGGGCGCTTCCCACAAGCCGCGCCGGTCTCGGTGCTCACGCGCAGCGGCGGCAAATTGGCCCACCGCGGCTGAGGGATGCGCCGGCGGCGCCCTCGCCTTCATCCACCCACCCGTCACCCAACGCCAAAAGTGCGGTCTTCTAGGAGAGAGGTGTCATGGCGATTTTGCAGTTGATTGACCAACTCCACGAGCTCGTCAACCAGGGCATTCCGATCCCGTTTAGCGCCTATCGCTTGGTTCGCGCGCGCGAGGTGGAGCAACTGCTGGAGCGTATGCGCATCAATGTGCCCAGCTCCATTCGCGAAAGTGAACGCACCCTCTCCGAGCGAGACCGCATCATCGCCGATGCGCGCGCCGAAGCCGACCGCATCCTCACCGAGGCGCGCCAACAAGCCATGGAAATGGTCAGTGAACGCAACTTGCTGGCGACGGCCCAACTCGAAGCGGAACGCATCATCGAGGAAGGCAAACAGATTGCGCGCCGGCGCACCAGCGAAGCCGACCAATATGCCGTCCAAGTCTTACAAGAGTTGGCGCAACATCTCAACATGTTGGAGCAACAGGTCAACAACGGCATCAGCCTGTTGCAGCCTGGTCGCGACGCCGGATCACCGGGCGGCGAAGGCCGCGAGCGCGGTCCCCAGCGCCCATCCCAACCGAAAAAGTGACCTCACCCCGCTAGCGCAGGTGCGTCCCCCATGAAAATCGGAAGACCCGTCCTGTCGGCACAAGACAACCAGATACGCTATGTGGTGCCTGTCGAGTCGAGCGCGGGCGCGCGCAGCCTTTGGTTCAGCATAGACCGCGCCTATGCCGACCTGCTCTCCGACCGGGCCGACGCCGCGCTGGTTGCGCTCCTCATCCCTGCCATGAAGCTGGGCGAGGAGATCATCGTCGAGGGGACCGTCTCCCCGCGCCTGCTCTACCACCTGGACCAAGTGCAACTGATTCGCCGCATTATTCTGCCCGAATTGCACCAAGTCCGCATCTACGCCGACGATGTGCGCGCCGCCGACACACACGGGCACGGGGTGGCAGCCGGTTTCTCCGGCGGGGTGGACTCGTTCTGTCTGTTAGCCGACTACCATTACGGCAACCCACCTACCGGGTACCGGCTCACCCACCTGCTCTATAACGACGTAGGGGCACATGGTCGCTATGCCGACGTGCTCTACCCGGCCCAACTCGCCAATACGCAGCAGACGGCAGAACACATCGGACTGCCATTGGTGGCGGTGCGCTCCAATCTCGACACATTCTATGCCGGCGTCACCTTCCTGCGCAGCCATCCCTTGCGCAATGCCTCGGTCGCGCTGTTGTTGCAAAACGGCTTGCAACGCTTTCTCTACGCGTCCGGCTTTGCCTATGCCAATGTGATGGGCCAACAGATCGCGCCGCCCGAAGACGACGGCTTCTTTTGCCTCCCCCTGCTCTGCACCGAAACGCTCAACTTGAACGTGGTGGGCAGCCAGTATACGCGCGTCGAAAAAATTCAACGCATCGCCGAGTTGCCTGCGTCGTATACCACGCTCGACCTCTGCTTCAACGTTCGCAAGACCGTGTTAGGGGGTGGCAGCATCACCACACGCAACTGCTCCGCTTGCGGCAAGTGCCTGCGCGCGCTGCTGACGATGGAGATCGCGGGCTGTTTAGAGCGCTACAGTGCGGTCTTCGACCTCTCCATCTATCGCAAAAAACGCGACCGCTACATCACCGAGTTGCTCTCCAGCCCTTACTATCTGGACCGCGAGGTGGTGAACTTTGCCCGTGCGCGCGGCTTCGCCTTTCCGTGGTATACGAAAGCCGCCGCGGCCGTCCGCCTGCCCGAACGATATGAGTGGCTCAGGAAAACCCTGCGTTCCGTGCGTCTCGCCTTACGCAGGCTTAAACGATAAAAAAAGGACTGCGAATGCGACTGACGCGACCTCAACTCACCACTGCCGGCGATCAAGTCCGCTACAGCGTCCAGGTACAAGCCGAGGACGGGCCGGCCCAGCTTTGGTTCGGCGTAGCGCAGGCCCATGCCGACCTACTCTCCGACCGGGCCGACGCCGCGGCGCTGGCCTTGCTCATCCCCGCGATGGCGCGCGGCCAAGACCTGATCATCGATGGGACGCTTTCGCAACGCCTTTACTACAATCTGCGCGGGCCGGTGCAGAAGATCTTACAGCTAGTCATTCCCTCCCTGCGCCGCATCCGTGTGGAAGCGGACGACGTGCAAGCAGCGACGGCAAGGCCCGCCGGTGTGGCGTGCGGCTTCTCCGGCGGCATTGACTCCTACTATGTCTTGGCCGAGCACCACTACGGCAACCCACCGCCGGGCTATCGCCTGACCCACCTGCTCTACAACAACGTCGGCGCCCACGGGAAGCTAGCCCATACGATCTTCCCAACCTATTACGCGCGGCTCTCGAAGACGACGGCTCAACTCGGTTTGCCCTTCATCGCTGTGGACTCGAATCTTGCCGACTTTTACAAGAGTTTTACCTTCCAACAGACACACGTACTGCGCAACCTTGCCGTCCCGCTGGTGTTACAAGGGGGCCTCGGACGTTTCTTCTACGCTGCCACCTTCGACTATTCGACCATCCGCGTCAAGCCGAGCGACGACTTGGCCTATGCCGACCCAGTGCTAATCCCCTGTTTGGGAACCGAATCACTTGACACGCTGGTCGTAGGCTGCGACGTGTCCCGCATCGAAAAGACTGCACACGTTGCCGGCATCCCGGATTCCTATCACACGTTGGATATCTGCGTGGCGCCTCAGTACAGGATGTTGGCGGATGGAGCCGTCGCCGCGGCCAACTGCTCGCGCTGTTGGAAGTGTCGCCGCACGTTGCTTGCACTCGAGATCCTCGGCGCGCTGGATCGCTATGCCGGCGTCTTTGACTTGGAAATTTACCGCCGCGAGCGCACATGGTACATGGCGGAGGTACTCAACAGCGACCGCCCTCTCCTGCGTGAGATAGTAAACTATGCTAAGGCGCACGGCTACGTCTTCCCGTGGCGGGCGCGGCTGGCTGCGGCATTGCGACTGCATAAAGTCGCTGACAGTACCGTCGCCGTGCGCGGCCTAGCACGCAAAGCCCGTTATCGCCTACGACCGTCCGCGCGCCGACTCTAGCCCTTGTCTGATCCACACCTAGTCCAAATCCATGTCAGCACCCATAACCCTATCGCAGGTCGCCAAACGAGGCATGGGCGTGCGCAGCGGTTGGCGCACCTTGAGCCGCGCGAGCGGGGACCTGTTCAACAATGTCCGGGCCAGGCTGTATCGTCTCCGCGGCACGCCCCCGGTCCGCGCCTTTTGGTTCACGCGTGTACCTAATTTCGGGGACCTGCTGACCCGGCTCATCCTGGAGTATCTGGGTGTGCCGGTCGTCTATGCACCGGCGCAACGCGCCCAGTTCTTCGGCGTGGGCAGCATCATCCACAACATTCCCCCTACCTTTCGCGGGACCATCCTAGGTGCCGGGTTGATCAAACCGGAGGATGCGCCCGCCTTGCCCCATGCCCGCATCCTGGCGTTGCGCGGACACTTGACACGCCAAATCCTCGGCGCACCCGCCGATATTGCGCTGGGCGACCCCGGTCTGCTCGCCGTGAAGCTGAGCGGGATCGCGGCGAATCCGGTACACACGCTGGGGATCGTGCCCCATTACACCGAGAAAGGACACCCGCTCGTGCGCGATCTGGCGGCGCGCTATCCGCGTGAGGTTCGCGTGATCAACGTGCAGCAACCGCCGCAGACCGTGTTTCGGGCCATTGCGTCGTGCCACACCATCATCTCCTCTTCGCTCCACGGTTTGGTCACCGCAGACGCGCTGGGCATCCCCAATCGACACCTGGTCGTCTCCGGCAAGCTCATCGGCGGGGAGTTCAAGTTTCACGATTACTACTCTGCGTTTGGGGAGTCTGTGCTTGGGAAGTCTACAGTTGGGGAAGAAACCGCGCCCTTGCGTGCGCCGCTGCAACTCACCGCAGCAACCACACTGCGCGAGTTGCTGGGCGCGACGTGCGCCCCACCGCCCCAGGTCGACGCCGTCATCGCCGACTTGGCCGCGGTTTATGACCGTTTCGTCGCAGCGCACCGTGCAGGGACGGCACCATAATCCTCGGCGCTAGCGCAGAGGGCGAAAGACCCGTTTCTCCAATCCGGCGGGTAGACGCGTGTGGTTCTCGAAGAGCAGCCACCAAACGTAGGCCGCCGGATGCCAGGGGCGTTCGCGCACCAGCCAGCGCATCACCCGGCGCCCTTCCTGGCGCGCCCCGCATCCGAAATAGTTGCGTGCGGCATCGATCATCCATCGCCGCCTGCGCCATGGGGTCACAATGTCCGCGTAGCGATCCGCCAGAAGCACCAAGTTGTCACCGCGCATGGCACTCCAGTGTGTGGCTTGCACCCCCGCAATGACGCTGAGGTTATAGAGAGGCTGTGCAACCACCAGATAGTCGTACTTCTGCGCCAACCGGATCAGGAGATCGGTATCTTCCGCGTAGCGCATCGTTTCGTCAAAGCCGCCTATTTGGCGGAAGGCCGCGGTGCGCAGCACCAAACCGCTGGAAGAACCAGATGGACGACGTAGCAAGTGCGTGCCGGGGTAGACTCCACCTGTGTCGTGACCTTGCCGGTGTATATAGAGCGGTTGCTCATGAAAGGTCGCATCCAGACGGACCACCGCGCGCCAGGGCAGGCCAAACGCTACGTCAGCCGGGGCTTTGTGAAGATGCTCGACCATCACGGCGAGAAACTCAGCGTCGACCCGGTCGTCGTCATCCACGAAGACGATGATTTCCCCGCGCGCCGCTTCCACCCCGGTATTGCGCGCAGCGGATACCCCACGATTGGTAGGCTGGCGCAGGTAGCGTAAGCGTGGGTTCGCGAGGGACGCTGCCACCTCGGGTGTCTCATCCGGTGACGCGTCATCGACCACGATCAACTCAAAGTCGGTGTAGGTCTGGGCCAGGACACTGCGGATCGCGCGTGGTAATAGGCGCGCACGATTGTACGTGGGCATGATCACAGAGACGCTGGGTAGACGGGACAACTCCCGCGCGGTCGAAATGGTTAGGTCCGTCATCAGTCGTGGTCCCGTTTTAACGTTATCCCCCTATCTACGCCGTTATCAACGATGGGAGCGATAGATGCGCTGCCGCAGCGGCGCGGGCAACCGTGGCGCCAGCTCAAACGCGCCCCAGATAAGCCAATCACGCACCTTCCACGGTGATTGCCGGACAAGCCGCGCCATGACGCGCCGGCCCTCGGCGCGATTCCCGACCGCGAAGTAATTGCGCGCCGCCGCCACCACCCAGCGATGTCGGGTGACAGGACTGATAATCGGCCCATGACGATCTAGCAACAACTCGATAGAGCGACCCTTTTTCTCACTGAATCCGGTAATCTGAGGCCCCTCCAACTTGGTGATCACATAGAGCGGCTTGGGCAAGACGGCAAAGTCATAGCGTGCCGCCATGCGCAAGATCAGGTCCGTATCCCCACCAGAGAAAAACGCTGGATCAAAGCCGCCGGTCTCCTCAAAGACACACCGGCGCACCATCAAGCCGCCGCTGCCACCGATTGGACGCTCGCGTAACCGCGCCCCCGCGACAGGCGCCGGGGTAGCAATGCGATAGGTTAGCTGCTGAACCAGGCGCTCACCATCAGCAGAAAGTTCCACAATGGTTTTCCAACTCCACACAAAGCCCACCGTAGGCGGCGACTGCGCCAGCAAGGCAATCAGGTCGGCTAAGAAGGTCGGCTCGACCCGGTCGTCGTCGTCTACCATCGCGAGCAGCTCCCCCCTCGCCTGCGCGGCGGCGGTGTTGCGTGCCCGGTTGACGCCGCCGTTGCGCTCCAGGCATAGATAGCGCAACCGCGGATCGGTGAAGCTCGCCACCACCTCCGGCGTCGCGTCGCCCGACGCGTCGTCTACCACAATCACCTCAAAGTCGGTGAAGGTCTGCGCCAGCACACTCCGAATGGCGCGCGGCAACAACTGGGGTCGCCGATAAGTCGCGATGATTACGCTGACGGTGGGGGTGTCCGCAACACTGGACATCGCCGATTTCCTCTCCCTGTTCCCTCGCTGGGCAGTTGTCAACGGTACGTGTCTATAGGTGCTATCTTACGTCACGTCGCCTGCACCGACAAGCGGTCGGACAACCCGTGTCAAGATCGCCCGCTGCACAATCTTGCGCCGTTTGGGAGCGCGCCAAGTTTGACAGCCGCCCGCCGCCGGGCTATACTGTACGTCTGTCTACCGGACCGGTAGACGGTTGTCGTGCGCGCAGGAAACACGGCCTGCTGTGGAAGCGTCACGGGGGGAATCGCCCGCCGGATGCATGACGCACGGGCGACCGGAGCGGAACCATGCAGTTTAACGTCGCGCAGTTGCTCAAGGAACCCATCGGCGCGGTCCGCCGCTTCGAGGTGGCGGATGACATCAACGACTTGGACCCGGAGTTGATTCCACTCGGTCCGCTCGTGGGCGCCATCCAGTTGCTGCGCATCCATAGCGGCATTCTCTTCAGCGCCAGATTGAGCACTGCAGTGCAGGTGGGCTGCAATCGTTGCTTGGAACCCATTGCCGTGCAGGCCCGCTTCGAGATCGAAGAGAGCTTCCGCCCGCTCACCGATGTGACCACCGGGCGCTATCTCGCCCCCAACGAGTTTGAGGGCGAAGAAGAAGATTTAGAAGACGCTGCGCTGCTGATCAACGAGCAACATATATTAGACGCGCGCGAGGTCATTCGCCAGGCCATCTGGTTGGCCCTGCCCATGTACCCCAGTTGTAACTGGAAAGGGCCGGGGGAATGTCCCAACTACACGGCCTATCGGCGGGAGGTTGCCGAGGGCGGGGTGATCACCCTCGGCGACGCAGGCACACCCGCCGGCGACGAGCAGATTGACCCGCGTTGGTCGGCCCTGTTGGCGCTGCGCCGCGGGGAGACGCCGGGGGAAACCTAGAACTATTCGGGAAAAACGTGTCGGCTCCGGA
>CAKZVN010000033.1 GCA_937922105.1 uncultured Litorilinea sp. | reverse complement strand
GCCTTGAATTCTCGGTCAAACTGTTGGCGTTTCATCGGACACCTCCTTTGCGGGCAGTATACCCTTAACTCGGTGTCCACGAAATCGGATCAGATCCAGGACAGACCCGACACACCCTAGGCATGGTGGTCTTGCGGTTGGGCGGGGGCGGGACTATACTCAAGGTGCCTGCTTTACCTGTACGGAGAACGCGCGTCCTGTCCCGTTGATGCCGCGGAGATGTTGAGTGCGCGCTGCTATGTTAAGCAGAACCGGGGTTACTGCATGATGGAAGATAGGGCGGTAGTGTTGCGGGTGAAATCGTAGCGAGCCTTGCCGGTGGGGCGGGGCGATGCAGTCGCGAAGGGATTGCACTTTCTGAATAAGGGATGGGCGGGATTCGATCTATGTCGCGTGGAATGAAAATCCTGGTGTTTGGTTTGGTGGTGGTGCTGGTGGCAGCTACGTCGTTGGGTGCCGGCGTGGCGATCGGTCTCGTCGCGTCCGGGAGTTTCCCGCGGTTTGCGGCGCGGGATGGAGAACCGGAGCAGTTCGTTGTCTTCTGGGAGGCGTGGGATATTGTCCAGCGCAATTTCGTGGATCGGTCGGCGCTGGACCCGCAGACGTTGACCCACGGCGCCATCCGCGGGATGGTGGCTGCCCTGGGCGACGATGGACATACGGCCTTTTTGACCCAGGAGGAGCGGGCGCGCCAACAGACGGATTTAGCCGGGACCTTCTCCGGTATCGGCGCGACGTTGGGTATCCGCGACCGGTTACCGGTGATTATTGCACCCTTTGACGGGTCGCCTGCCGAGCAAGCGGGGGTGAAGGCGGGCGATATTATTATGCGTGTGGACGGTGAAGATGTGACGGCGTTGCCGCTCAACGAGATTGTGTCCAGGATTCGCGGGCCGGAGGGGACAACGGTGGTGTTGTCGTTGTTACGACCGGATGAGACGCGCAGTCTGGAGATCGCGATTGTGCGCGGGGAGATTCGCGTGCCCGCGGCGACGTGGACGATGGTGCCGGGAACGACCGTGGCGCTGATCCGGCTGAGCCAGTTTACGGCGAATGCCGCGCCCAACGTGATCGAGTCGTTGAACGCGGCGCGTGAGGCAGGCGCAACTGCGCTCATTGTGGATGTCCGTAATAATCCCGGTGGCTTGTTGGAACAGGCGGTACGTGTGACTAGCCAGTTTTTGCGCGAAGGCAATGTGCTCCTGGAGGAGGATGCCAACGGTAACCGGCGCCCGTACGCGGTACAGCGGGGTGGAGTGGGGACGGACCTGCCGCTGGTGGTCTTGATCAATGGCGGATCGGCGAGTTCGTCGGAGATTTTTGCGGGCGCGATTCAGGATTATGAGCGGGGCCGCTTGGTCGGGACGACGACCTTCGGCACCGGGACGGTGTTGCAACCGTATAACTTGAGCGACGGGTCCGCTTTGTTGCTGGGGACACGCCAGTGGTTGACCCCCAACGGGCGCTTGATCCGCAAGCAGGGGATTGCGCCCGATCTTGAGGTGCCGCTGGCCATCGAGGTTGAATTGTTGACGCCGGAGACGCTGCGGCGGCTATCGGTGGAGGAACTGCGCGAGAACCCGGACCGCCAGTTCTTGCAGGCGTTGGCTCTCCTGGACCCTAGTTTTGCCGATGCTCTAGACAGCGAATAAACTGAGACGGCGCAAGTGCCGTTGCAGCATGGCAGGTTGTCGTCTCCCACACGGAGACGGCAACCCGTCAGGCGCTTCCCGGAGTCAATTGATTATCTCGCTGCCACTTCGCTCCAACTAGTCAGGCGCATCGTTATGCCCACCCCAGCCGACCCCGATCCCGAACCACGTCGTGATCCCTATGCGGCTTTCCGAATCCCGAACTATCGCTACTTCATCGCAGGTTGGTTTTTGGCGCTGTTTGGGACGCGTATCCAGAGTGTGGCTATCGGTTGGGAGATGTATGCGCGGACGGGGGATGCGCTCGCGCTCGGTTTTGTCGGACTGGCGCAGGCCTTGCCGACGATGTTGCTGGCTCTGCCTGCGGGCTATTTGGCGGACCGCTTCAACCGGCGCGCGCTGATTTTGCTGAGCCTCGCGCTGATGACACTCACGTCGCTGGCGCTGGCGGCGCTCTCCTATTTCCAGGGTGATATCTTATGGATGTACTTTTTCCTGTTTCTGGACGCGACGGCGGTGATCCTGGGCCGACCGGCGCGCGTGGCGCTGATGCCGCAGTTGGTGCCGCGCCACGTCTTTCCGAACGCTGTGATGTGGAACACGAGCATGTTCCAGTTCTCGTCGGTAATTGGGCCGGCGCTGGGCGGGTTGCTGGTGGCGGTGAGCGTGCCGCTGGCGTATGTGGTGACGGCGGCGACGTCACTGGTGCACATGTTTATGTTGTCGGGCTTACGCACTGAGGACCCGCCCAAGACAACGGGGGGGATGGGCTTTGAGACGCTCTTGGCGGGGTTACACTTTGTGTGGAACCGTAAGATCATTTTGACCATGATCACCTTGGATATGTTCGGTGTGCTCTTGGGCGGGGCTGTCTATTTGCTGCCGATTTATGCCCAGGATGTGTTGCAAGTGGGACCGACCGGGTTCGGGTGGCTGCGCGCGGCCCCTGCAATCGGCGCCGCTGTGATGGGGTTGACGTTGGTCTATTTGCCACCCATCCGCCGCGCAGGGCAGACGCTGCTCTGGAGCGTGGCGGCTTTTGGTGTAGCAACGATTGTGTTCGGGTTGTCCAAGTCATTCTGGCTGTCGTGTGCGATGCTCTTTCTCACCGGCGCGTTCGACAATATCAGCATGGTGATTCGCGGTACGCTGATCCAGTTGCTGACACCGGACGCAATGCGGGGACGTGTGTCGGCGGTGAACAGTATCTTCATCGGTGCGTCCAATGAACTGGGCGGGTTGGAGTCCGGCGTGGTGGCGCACTGGTTCGGGCCGATTGTGTCGGTGGTGAGCGGCGGGATCGGAACGCTGTTGGTGGTTGCGGCGGCGGCGTGGGCGTCACCGGAGCTGCGGAAGTATGGTGCGCTCACTTCCGGCGCGCCGGTTCCTTCCAGCGCACCTGCACAAGCGCCGTCACAGGCTGTGCCGCGTGCGGGAGAGGTTGCTGCCGACGACTGAGCACGCCGGATGTGGTTGTGCTTGGTGTTGTGCCTATTCACATGTACGATTGTTTCGATCTAATTTCCATTGTCGTATCTTTGTCATGAGATAGTCGGCATTGAATTTTTATCCTCGACATTGACAATGAAGTCAGGAAGAAGGGTAGAGCGATGAACGGTTGGCAAAGTGGATTTGTAGAAGCAAATGGTATCCGGCTGCACTACTGGCGTACAGGCGGGATCAAGCCGCCGATGGTGTTGGCACACGGGATTACCGATAACGGGTTGTGTTGGACGCGATTGGCGCGCGTATTGGCCCGTTATCATGACGTGATCATGTTCGATGCGCGGGGGCATGGGGAGTCGGATAAGCCGGAGAGCGGCTATACGCCGGATGACCATGCCGCGGATTTGGCAGGTTTGATTCGCGCGTTGGGTTTAGAGCGGCCGATGCTCATGGGACACTCGATGGGTGGCGCGACGGTGACGCGCGTGGCGGCGTTTCATCCCGAGTTGGTGTCGGCGGTGATTCTGGAAGACCCGGCGTGGGTACTGGGGGAGTCGCCCAACAGCGAGGCGGAGCGTGCGGCGCGCGCTGCGGAGTGGCGCAAGACGATCGAACAGCGCCAAGCCCAAGGCGCGGCGGCAGTGTTAGCTGCAGGGCGGTTGGAGCATCCGACGTGGGACCCGGAAGAGTTCGATTGGTGGGTCCCGGCAAAGTTACAGGTGAGTCTCAACGTATTTGAGTACGTGACGGCGCGGCGCAATGACTGGGTGGACTTGGCTGCGCGCTTCCGTTGTCCGGCCCTCTTGCTGTATGGGGAGCCTGAATTGGGCAGCATTATTACGCCTGCTGCGGCAGCCTACGCACGCCAACTCAATCCGCTGATTCAGCCCAAACAGATTCCCGGCGCAGGTCACAATGTGCGCCGAGAGAATTTTGAGGATACGGTTGCGGCGATTCAGGAGTTTATGGCGAGCGTGCGCCATCTGCAGGCCGCGGAGGTGGCGGTGGGCTAGGTTCTGTCTGCAAAGTCGCGCCGCCGTTGTCATGCCGGGCACAGCCGGTCTTGAGTCTGCAAAGGGAAGAATAATTGATTGCCAAGTAGCAAAGAACGTCATGCTGGGCGCAGCGAAGCATCCCTCTCTCGTGGTCTGTCGGGATTCTTCCCTTCGCAGGACTCAGAACAGGCTGTCGCTGCGCTCCTCAGCATGACGGCTACTTGGCGAACGAACCATTTAGCGTGCGGCAATACCGTGCATGGCAAGCCAGGCTGCGCCGATGAGTACGGCGTCGAGGCCGAGTTCGGCCGGGCGCACCACAATGCGGGCGGGACCGGGCATGGGGTTGGCGCGCAGCGCGGTCTCGAAGTGTTGCCACCAGAGGTCACCGATTTCGGGGACGCCGCCGCCAATGACGAGTAGCTGGGGGTCGAGCACGTTGAGGACGCCTCCCAGCGCGGTGCCGAGAATCTGTGCGCCTTCGGCAATGGCGCGAATGGCGTGGGCGTCTCCCTGACGGGCGAGGAGCGCGACAGCGCGCAGGTCGGCGGCGGGGTCACCGCTGAACTCCCGGTAGCGTTGGGTCATGGCTGGACCGCTGGTATAGGCTTCCAGGTGACCGGTTGCACCGCAGCTGCAGCGCCGCATCCCGTCAATGTCTATGACCAGATGGCAGATTTCGCCTGCGCTCCAGGTGGAGCCGCGCCAGATTTGCCCGTTACGGATGAGCGCGCCGCCGATGCCGGTGCCGACGGCGACATAGAGCGCCTCCTGGTAGCCGCGCCCGCAGCCGAAATGATGCTCACCCAGGGCAAGGGCATTGACGTCGTTATCCACAAAGACCGGCAAGCGCAGGGCGTCTTCCAACTCATAGGCCAATGGAAGACCGGACCAACCGGGTAAGTTATCCGAGGCATAGGAAATGGCACCCAGGTCGGCGTTGACCTGCCCGGCGCTGCCCACACCAATGGCAGCAATCGGCAGGGCATATTGCCGGGCGTTCTGTAACATCTCACGCGCGGCATCGCGTACCGTCTGGAGAATTGCGGCGGCGCCGAGGTCCGCGCGCGTGGCGCGCACGAGTCTACGAATCACGACACCTTGACGGTTGACGATGGCGGCTGCGATCTTGGTGCCGCCGATGTCTAGGGCAAGCGCATAGTCGGCTGTGGTCATGACCGATTCTCCCGTAGCCGGCGCGACCGGCGATGTAGGTCTCCCTGGACGCCAGTCTAGTTGAGGTTGGCGGATGAAGCAAGTCATTCAACTCATCATCACCCGAAGGAAAGGCGAGGACGTGGCTACGACATTGAAGGTCGGCGTGATTGGCGTTGGCGGCATCGCGCGGACGCACATGCCGGGCTGGGCGGCTTCCACCGACGCAGAGGTGGTAGCCGGTAGTGACATCAACGGTGCGGTCTTGGCGGAGTGGGGGCGGACGCACGGGATTAGCCGGCTCAGCACCGACCCGGCGGACATCTTGAACGACCCCGACATTGATATTGTGGATGTGTGTACGCCCAACATGTCCCATACGGCGCTGGTGGTGGCGGCGTTGGAGGCGGGCAAGCATGTGATCTGTGAGAAACCGCTTGCGCCGACGGCGGATGAGATTCGGCGCATGATCGCCGCGCGTGACGCCGCGGGGAAACTCTTGATGACAGCGCAACACTTTCGCTTCAAGGGTGTTTCCCAGGCTATGAAGCGCGAGATAGACCAGGGCACGCTGGGGGATATCTATCATGGGCGCAGTTGGATGCTGCGACGCAACGGCTTTATCCCCACTGCAACGTTTGTGCGCCGCGAACTGAGCGGGGGCGGGCCGTGCATTGATATCGGCGTGCATATCTTGGACTTGACGCTGTGGCTGATGGGGAATCCGCAGCCGGTGGCGGTGACCGGTGTGGCAAAAGCTCCGCTGGCGCATTTGCCGGGGCAGTTTGCCGTGTGGCGCAATAGCGTCCCGGTCCCCAGTGATTTCGATGTGGAAGACTTTGCCGCGGCCTTTGTGCGCTTTGCCGACGGTGCGACGCTGGTGCTGGAGGTGAGCTGGTTGTTGCACCACGATACCGAAGTCGAGGACATGCAGATGTGGCTCTACGGCACGCAGGGGGGGTGTCATTGGCCGAAAGCCGAGTTTTTGGCAACCGACTATGGGACGCGCCAACTCTCGAATCGCCAGTTGAAGCTGATTAAGGACCCCATGGAGCCGCACGCGCTGGAGTGTGTGGAGTTTGCGCGGGCTGTGGCTGCGGGTGGTCCGTCGCCTGTACCTGCCGAGCAGTCGTTACAGGTGATGACCATCCTGGAGGGCATTTATCGCAGCCAGCGCGAAGGGCGGGAGGTGTCGCTGGTGGGCTAGACGACGACGCCCAAATAGTCCAGTTGGTGGGCGATGTAGAAGAGTTCCCCCTGCTCGATCTGGCGATGGCGTGTGGCGATCCAGCGGTCAAAGCGGGCTGGGTCCAGAGCCGGGTGACCGGCGAGCGCGCCATGCATGGTGTGGACGATGAAATGCAGGAAGTAGGCCTCATCGGCGGGGTAGACGCCGTCGTGGGGTAGTACGACCCAGTCGGAACTGCCGGCATCCAGCACACGGATGCCGGCAGTTTGTAGGTGATGGAATAGGTGGCGCCCACTACGACTGTCGCCCGAGGGGAGACCGTTGGTGATACGCTCGTCCATGGTGCGGTGGTAAAGCGACTCGACCAGATCGTCGAAGGTCGGATCAATGGTGGGCTGGAGCGCCGTCACGCCGTCGAAGTTGATGGTGAAGTAGAGGAGCGTGCCGGGACGGAGCGCAGCGACTAAACGGGGTAGGGTCGTCGGGATGTCAACCAGGTCGAGGAAGGCATGCGCGATGAGTAGGTCCACATCGGTAAAGAGGGCTGGGATCGGCGCAATAGATGTAGTGGGCAGAACATCGAAGAGATCGGCACAGGTAAGGCTTAGGGTGTGGGGGCATGGCGGATGGGCACGGGCAGAGCCAGGGGGTGTTATGTCCTGCAGGAGCGCGACATTCGGGTAGGCAGTTAGGCGTGCAGCAGCGGCGGCAATGTTGTCCACGGACTCGTCCAGGAGGCGGTAGCGGAGGGGCGGCGTGGCGGGATGGGCGAGAAAGCGCTCGAACATGGTGCCGATGCCGCCGCCGATTTCCAACACCGTCAGCGGCGCGGGGAGGGCTGCCAGGCGGTGCCAGAGCGCGTCCCAGACACGAGGGTTGAGCGCGCGGTCGTCTACCGTGCGTTTGGCGGCGAGATACCGTTGGAAAGAAAAATCAGGCAAGTGGGAGAGAGACATTGGGCGACTGCCTTTTTGCTTCGTGTAGCCATTGAAGTGCAACAGCGAGATTGCTCCGCCATGTGCCGTGACGATCATATCGTTCGCGCGCGGCATGGGCGAGCCGGCTTACTTCGGCTGGATTACAGATCAGGTCATGTAGATGTGCGGCAAGACCGGCAGCGTTGCCGGGTGCAACCAAGTAACCGTCTTGGCCTGGTGTAACGATTTCGTGTGCGGCGCCTGCGGTGGAGGCGATGACGGGTAAACCGAAGGCCATTGCCTCGAGGTAAACGATACCGAAGCCCTCATAGGAAGGGGCGACAAAGACATCCGCGGCGCTGTAACGCTCACGCAGCGCGTTGTCGTCAATGCGCCCATGCCAATGGATCACACCGGCGGGGAATTGTCGCGCCGCGAAGGTCATAAGCGTTCGTGTATAGGCGGGGTCGGTGGTCGTGGAGCCGACGACATCCAGGTGCCAGCTACCCGCGGGCAGGAGAGCCAGGCTGTCGAGCACGGTATGTAGCGCCTTGCGCGGGCTGAGATTGCCGACGAAGAGCAGACGCAAGGGGCCGTTTCGGGTTTGTCGCGACTGGAGCCGGGCGTGTACGGTGGCGGCGGTCGGGGGCATGATATGGTCGGCTGCCGGATAGGCGATGACACCGGCGGCGGGGCGAGTGAGGCGAGCTTGAACGACACGACGCGACGTTGCCGAATTGAAGATGAAGCCGTCGAGAGTGCGCAAATAAGCCGTCTCGACCAGGTC
>CAKZVN010000032.1 GCA_937922105.1 uncultured Litorilinea sp. | reverse complement strand
TCGGGGATGGTCTTGAAGGTGATGCCGTCCACGTAGGGCGCGCCAGGGTTGTTGCGGTCGCTGCGCACATTCACATAGTCGGGGTTGCGCACCAGGCGAATCTCTTGGCCCGTGCGCCATTCGGCAAACTGGAAGGGGCCGCTGCCGATGGGGTTGCGCCCGAAGTCGTCGCCCAGTTCGGTGACCGCGCCGGGCGGCAGGATGCCCAGATAGGAGCCGCTGGCGGCGAAGAAGAAGGGCGCGTAGGGTTCCTCGAAGACGAACTCCACGGTGTAGTCGTCCAGCGCGGTGACGCTTTGCAGGGGGCCGACTTGGCCGCGCGCAGGGGCGGCGGTGGCGGGGTCCAGCAGGCGGTTGAAGGTGAAGACCACCGCCGCGGCGTTGACCGGCTCGCCGTTGTGGAAGGTGCGCCCCTCGCGCAGCTTGACGGTGAGGACGCGGCTGTCGTCGCTCACAGTCCAGCTTTCAGCCAAGCGCCCGGCGGGCAGGCCGTTGGCGTCAATGTAGAAGAGGCGGTCGTAGATCCAGGTCATGATGCCGGAGGCGGTCGCCATGATGGTCTTGTGGGGGTCGAGGGAGTTGGGGTCCTCGATATTACCGACCATGATGATGCCGCCCTGGCGCGGGCCGCTTTCCGCGGGCGCGGCGGGCGCGGCGGGCGCGGGCGGCGCACAGGCGGCCACCACCGCCATCAGCAACAGGCCCACCAACAGTCGAAGCAGTGTACGGTTCATGGGGTTGTGCTCTCCTTGCGTAAACAAAATGCGTAGACAAAATGCGTAGACAAAAGTGGAAAGGGTAGATGTTAGTTTGCGGGCAAGAAAAAGAGATTGGCCATGTGGAATTTGGTCACGCGGCCCGTCGCGTCGGTCTCGAACCAGGCGATCTCCCCGTTGTTGCCGGCGGGGTCGCCGCCCTCGATGCGAAAGCGCCCGTCCTCCAGGGGCGTCAAGGTCACGGGGTAGAGCAGCGGGTCGTCGGCTTCGGCGAAAATGACGGTGAGTTTGTCGTGGTAGATGAGCACCTGGACGTTGTTGGCCCAGATGTTGTGATAGCGGCCCACGTAGCGTTGCCACTCGGCGACAGGGGCGGGGGCGGGGGGCGGCGCGGCAGCTTTGACCAGGGCCGGCGCCACCCATTTGAAAATTTTGTCCATGTAAAAGATGGGGACGACATCATGCCCGTTGGCAAGCACCACCGCCGCCACCTTGTCCTCCGGGCAGGCCTGGAGATCGGTGCGATAGCCTTCCAGCGCGCCGCCGTGGCCCACCAGGGTCTTGCCGTGCAGCCGCCAAATGTGGAAGCCCAGCCCGCGGCCCGTCTGCCAGTTGGGGTGCAGGTAGTGAATCTGGTGCATCTCGCGCAGCGAGGCGCCCTTGAGGATTTGCGCGCCGCCCGCGGGGCCGCCGCGCAGCTGCAACATGGCGAACTTGGCCAAATCCGCCACGCACGAAGCCATGTTGGCTGCGGGGGTGATGCCCTTGCAGTCGGTGAAGGGCACAACCTCCCGGGGGCCTTGCGCGGGGCGGAGGCCGTAGCCGGTCGCCAGGTTGGGCGTCTCCGGCGTGGGCTGGACATAGGTCTGGGTCATGCCCAGCGGGTCGAGGATATGCTGTTGCACATAGGCGGCATAGGGCATGCCCGCCACGGCTTCCACGATCTCGCCCGCCAGCGCCAACCCCAGGTTGGAGTATTTCCACTGGGTGCCGGGCAGGAGCGCCAGGGATTGGCTGGGCAAGGCGGCGCGCATCTGCTCCGCAGTGGGGAAGTTGCGGTCGGCCCAATAGGGGAAGGCCGCCTCACGCGGGAGGCCCGCGGCGTGGGTCAAGAGATGGCGAATGGTGATCGCGGGGGCGTCGTCGAAGGGATTCTGGACCTGGAACCAGGGCAAGTGTTTGGCGACGGGGTCGTCCAATTGCAAAGCGCCCGCATCGCGCAGCTGCATGAGCGCGGTGGCGGTGAAGAGCTTGGTGATGGAGGCGATGCGGTAGACGGTGTGGAGGTCGGCGGGGCGCTGCGTCGCCAGGTCGGCATAGCCGTAGCCCTTGGACCAGAGCAGCTGCTGGTCATAGACGATGCCCACAGCCAAGCTGGGCAAGGCACGCAACTCCACTTGGGCTTGCAGCCAGACATCCAGCAAGTGGAGCGCGGCGCGCACATCGGCGTGGTCGAGCAGTGAAGCGGCGGTGGGGCCGGTCGAGGCGGTCATGGCAAGCTCGGTTTCTAGATCGGGACGCCCCAGCGGGCGCGAGGATACGCCGCGGGGGACGCGACCGCTTGTGCAAGGCGGACAAACCCTGCACACAAGCGTCATTGTACCCATCAGGCGGCAGGCGTCAAGCCGCGCAAATCGCCAAAGCGGATGCGTCCGTCCTGGGCAGATTGCACAAAACGGCACCGTTCCGCGCCGCGCCCGGCTGCCGACGACGCCTGCGTGCGCGGGCGGAGTGTCTCTTCACGTGCCCTGGGCGCGGCCGGGCGGGAGCGCGGCGCAGGCTTGGGCCACGAAGCGGGCGTGGACCGCGGTCATGGCGGCGAGGGTGAGGTCGCTGCGACCCAGCGCAGGCCAACCGGCCGCCCACACCGGCAGGTTGCCGCAAGGGCGCAAGGCCGCGGCCAAGTCCCACACCGGCAAGGCGGCCAGGTCGAAGCCGGTGGCGGCGACATAGGCTGCGGTGAGACGCTGCATGGCGGCTTCGCCGAAGAGCCAGGCGACGTCCAGGCGGCTGACGGCGAGATCGGCGAGGGGGTCGCCCAGCAGGGCGTCTTCCCAGTCAATCAGCGCGACGAGGCGGTCACCTTGCCAGAGCAGGTTGCCGGGCCAGGCGTCGCCGTGGAGCAGGATGGGCGCGGGGAGGGTGGGCGCGGGGGGCCAGGCGTTCGCCAGCGCGGCGCGCAGGGCAGCTTCGCCCAGGCTGTGGTCGAGGGTGGGCCGCGGCGGGGGCAGGCGATAGCGCGGCAGGTCGGGCAGGTCGGCGCCGGTGAGCGCGGCGCGGTGGAGCGTTGCCAGCAATTCGCCCAGGGCCTGCGCCACGCGCGCGCCCTGGGTGGGGTCGAAGCAGGGCGCGCCTTGGAGATAGTCCAGCAGGAGCGCGGGGCCGGGCAGGTGCGCGCCCGACTCGTCCAGCCACCGCGGGGTGGGGACGGGCAGACCCGCCGCGGCGACGCAGCGCAGCACTGCCACTTCCCGGCGCAGCGCGCGTGGATCAGCGCCGGGGGAGGCGGGGCGGCGCAGCACCCAGGTGGCGGGGGAGCCGTCGGGGAGGCGCACGGCGAGCGCGGTCATCTGGGCGGAGACGCCGCCGGCAAGGGGCCAGGCGTCTAGCAGGGTGGCGCCGGCGGCAGCGACCAGCGCGGCGACGGCCTTAGGGTGGGCGTCAACGGAGAGGGTGGACATGGGGATAGTATACGCCGGCGCGGGGATGTGGGGAAGTCTGCGCTGCGGGATGTTTTTTCGCGTAGCGATAAAAATACTCACCCCGTTCCGCCTTGCGTGCAATCGCAAAAACCGGTCGCGCCCCCAATTATTCCTCAGGGCCAAACCACCGTCACGGGAGCGAAGCGGGGCGTGGTGGAGCCGTCGCCCACTTGGCCGAAGAGATTTGCGCCCCAGCACCAGACGTCACCCGGCTCCGTGCGCGCACAGGTGTGGAAATAGCCCGCCGCCAGCGCGGTGACCACCGGGGACGACGGCCCCGGCAGCGAACGACTTTGCCGCCGACACCCGACGATGAGGTTTGTTCGCTGGTCCGGCTAGTCGTACCTGCGCCCGCGGGACGGTCAGCCGCCCGGCAGCCCTCACCCCGCCCCTGCAAGCTCGCGCAGCTTTCTCTTCTTTATATAGGTCGTGATGCCCATGTGGTGGCGATAGCCCAGGAGCTTGGCGATCTTGCGCGCCGAGAGGCCCAGGCGCAGCAGTTCGACGATGCGCGCGCGGTCCTTGTCGAATTTGCTGGCTTGGAGGGTGCCTTTGGGTTTGCCCAGCCGTACGCCTTGCGCCTTTTTGGCTGCCAGCGCCTCCCGCGTGCGCAGGCTGACCAGGTCGCGCTCCAGCTCGGCAAAGAGCGAAAAGAGGGTGATCATCACCTTGGCGGTCATGTCGCTACCATTGGTCGCATCGCTGGGGCGCAGGTCCAGGTTTTGCTTGATCACGATCACGCGGATGCCGCGCTGCACCAGCTCGTTGACCAGGCTGATGACTTCGGAGGTGCTGCGCCCCAGCCGGCTCAGCTCGGTGACGATGAGCGTGTCCGATGCGCCCAGCTTGGCGATCAGCTCGTCAATGCGCCGCTGCTTGCTGCTCTTGCGCGACGAGACGGTGACAGCAATGAAATCGTCTATGTGCAGGCGGCTGCGCTGCGCGTACTCCAAAATCTCCAGTTTTTGGTGGTTGAGGTCCTGCTTGTCGGTGGAGGCGCGCAGATAGGCGACGATTTTGGCGGGCGGCACGGCTTAACCTCGGATCGGCATAAAAAGCGACCAATTTGGTCGGGTTTTATGCAGTATATCACACCGACAAACTTGTCTATGGATAACGCTCGTTAAGACCGTGCCAAAGCGCGCCGCGTCAACCCACCGCCACGTAGTCGTCCAACACGATCACCTCCAGCAAGCCCGCCAGCCGGCGCAGGGTGAGATCGTTGGTGATCAGCGCGGTTGCGCCATGGTGCAGCGCGACCGCAGCGTGCAGCGCGTCCACCGGGCCTACGCCATAGTGCCCGCGCAGCCGCGCCGCCAGCCGGGTCGTCTCCCGCGTGATGTCGGCGACATGGAGATGGGGAAAGTGGACCAGCAGCGCTTCATATTCGCGCGCGACGGCTTCTTGACCGCGCCGCCAGGGATGGACGGTGAGTTCCAGGAGGGTGAGGACCGCGGTGACTCCGTGCAGCGCGCCGCGCTCCACCGCGTGCAGCACCGTGCGCGTCAAGGGCAGGTAGAGGGGGTGGGCTTCCACATGGTAGATAAAGACCATGCTGTCCAGCCCGACGACGCGGTGCGCGGTCAGGCGGCGGCGCAGGTCGCGGAGAGCCGCCGCGTCCATGGCGGGGGTCTAGGCGGGGTCGTCGGGGTTGGGGTCGCTGGGAGCCGGGTTGCGCCAGGCGGCGCGCTCCTGGGCAAGATAAGCCGCGCCGGCGGATTCCCCGCGCGCCGGGGTGCCTGCCCCTGCCCACAGCCCGGCGTGCAGCCCGGCTAAGCGCGCGGTGTAGTCCGCAGGTTCGGGGAGGAGGATGAGCAGGTTGTCCTGGACATCCACCAAGAGACGGTCCCCCGCGGCAATGCCCAGGTGTTGGCGCGCCCGGCTGGGCAACGCCACCTGGTGGCGCTTACTCACCTTCACGCGCATGGGACACCTCCTCCAGTTGCGGCTCCAGTTGCAATTCCTACCGCGGCGCACGCGCCGGGCGCCCGGCGCGCATAGCAAATCCGGCTATCTGCTATGTAAGCATAGCACATCCCCCTGCCGCGCACAAGATTATTCTGGTATTTCCGGGTGCATCCCACGCGTTTGGTGAAGCTGAACCCCGCCCCGTCCCTCCCCCAGGTTGGGGCAGGGGGTATTGCGTCGCCCAAGCAGTGGGAATGCACCCCTTGTTGCCGCCCTTTGGTGGTTCGCGCACCGATCGCTTCGGGGTTGCAGTCGGGTTGTGTATGTTGAGATGGGCAGATATGTGGTGTGTTTTTGATCGCTACACGAAGTCATGACCTTTGGCCTTGCCCTCTCCCCCGCGATCCTCCTCCCTGCCCCCAACCTGTGTTACAATGAGCACCAACGTCCGTTATTCCAAGCGCCCAGGATTACCCACCATGCCACGACCGGTTGTCCTCACCATTTCGACCAACAAAGGCGGCGCAGGCAAGACCACCACTGCCGTCCACCTGGCGGCGGGCCTCGCCCTCTCCGGCGCACGCGTCCTCTTGGTGGACCTGGACAAGCAGGGCCATTGCGCCACCTTCCTGGGCCGCGACCCCGCGCCCCGTCTCTATGACCTGCTGGTCAAGGAGCGCAGCCTGGACGAACTCATCGTCGAGGTGCGCCCCAACCTGCACCTGCTCGCCTCCAACTCCGAGACCCTGGTGGCTCAAGACTTCGCCCGCCTGCGCAACGCCCAAGCCGACCTGCTCCAGCACGCGCTCTTGGCTAAAGCCGTGGGCTACGACTTCGTCCTCTTCGACACCCCACCCCAGGGCCTGCTGCAAGAGTGTGCCATCTACTCCGCCGACATCCTGCTCATGCCCACCCCCGTGGACTACCCCGGCATGGACGGCGCCGCCCAGTTCGTCCAGGTGGTGCAAAAGCTCCAGGAGCGCGAAGGCCTTGCGCCCGTGCCCCTCTACGTCATCCCCATGTTTGTAGACCTGCGCACCACCGAGTCCAAATACAACCTCAAACTGCTGCAAGAGCGCTTCGGCGATCACGTCTTGACGCCCGTGCCCGTGCGCACGCGCATGCGCGAAGCCATCGCCGAAGGGACCACCATCTTCGAGTATGCGCCCGGCGAAGACATCGGCGCGGTCTACGCCGGCATCTGCGCCACCTTGCGCGGGCTGGCTGCGGGCCGCGCCCGCCCCGGCGAGGAGGCTGCCCGTGGCTAGGCCTGCCCCGCGCCGAGAGCGCAACCCCTTCGAGCAAAGCGAACAGGGCGGCGCGGTCACCGTCCTCACCCAGGCGGCGGTCGAACTCTACTACGACTACAGCCGCCTGCCCGAAGACAAGCGCGACGCCGCACAGCGGGCCGCGCGCGTCATCAAACCCCTGCTCAAGCGCACCGCCGAAGACATCTTCCTCATCGGTCACGAGTTGACCCAGATCAAAGAGATGCTGCCCCACGGGCGCTACACCGAATGGCTGGGCATCGAATTCGGCCTGTCGGAGCGCATGGCGCAACACTTCGTCAATGTGCGGCTGCGCCTCGGCCCCAAAAGCGAAAAGTTTTCGGTTTTACCGCCCAGCACCCTCTATCTGCTGGCGGCGCCCTCCACGCCCGACACCGCCATCCTGCAGATCGAAGAGCAGCTGGACGCGGGCCGGCGCATCTCGGTGAGCGTGGTGCAAGAGACCATCCGCACCGCCAAGCGCAGCCTCGTGCCGCCGGAGCCAGGGCCGCCCACCACCATCGAAGGCGCGGTCACCCGCCGCGAGCGCCCGCCCCAACCCACGCCGGCAGAGCTGGCGCTGCTCAGCCGCGCCCTGGACGACGCCCTGGCAGCGCTGGGCGAGCCGGCGGCGTCGGTCTACCTGGCGCTCATGGACGACGGCGACCTCGCCGCGCTGCGCAAAGACCTGCGCAGCTTGCGCCTGCGCGTCGCCGAACGCATGGCCCGCCTGGGCGAACTCGACCAACCGACGTAGAGAGGGAGTGGGGAAGGCGTCTACGGTTCGATGCGCTTGACTTCCGTGAGCCGATCAAAATCCCGATCGTAGCGGTAAAGCTCGTGCAGACCGGTCTGTTCCATGTGCGCGACGGTGAGCGCGTCTTCAAAGTCGAGGGAATAGGTGGCGGAAAGACCCAGTGCCCGTAAGAATTTGCGGCGGTCCGCAAGTTTGAGACCTTTTAGGGTTACCAACGGAGAGCCGCGCCCGCACATCGGCGCGCGACACCCCATAGCCGCGCGGCGACCCCAAGACGAACACCACCTCCGCCAGCACCGATTCGGAGGTGGTTAGCAGCCCGTCGCCTGCCAAGCCGCCTGGACCAGGGCGCATTTGAGGGGGATAAATGGGTACGACCGTACTCGACAACCTTCACACGCCTGCTGCGCGACCTGAAGACCGCCGGCTAACCCGCCGAATTCGCGGCTTGTGTCGCGCCCACGCTGCGCGATACTACGCATCGTCGCCCTGTGTTGTGAAGGATAGGCGTTGTTTGATTGGAGGTTTGATTGGAGGTTTGATTGGAGGCACACGCATGAAACAGACGCAGTGGTGGAGTTTGCGCCCAGGCGGGCGCAGGGTCGTGGTGGGGCTGGTGGTGGCGGCGGGGCTGCTGCTGGCGGCGGCGCAGGCGGCTCCCTTGCGCGCCGCGCCGGACGCGCTCAGCCTCACCTGGTATACCGTGGACGGCGGCGGCTCCAGCCAGAGCGGCAGCTGGCAACTCGATGGGGTGGTGGGCCAACCCGACGCCGGGCGCCTGAGCAGCGGCGCGCTGGTGCTTACCGGCGGCTTCCTCCAGCCCGGCGGCGCGGGCAGCAGCAGCCCGGCGCTCAAACTCTACCTGCCCCAACTGAGCCATTAGCCCTGCGCGCCCGGTCCCCGATGCCCTGTGAATCCCCCTTGCGCGTCTACAGTCTACACTTGTCTACAGCAATACCCGAATATCGTATATAGAAAATTTTTGGAAAGAATTGGGGTTTTTCTGTAGTCATCTGTAGACTGTAGACGCGCAATCGCGGGCCGCCGGTGGGCGCGGCGCGCCTGCTGGGCGCATTGGCTGCCTGTTCGCGCAGTTTTCGCAGTTTTAACCGTGCTTTGACATCGGTTTAACCGGGACCCGCTACATCCTTGCTTGTACGCTGCAGCGTACGCGATTCTCTCGCCCCTGAGTCTATCGTTGCAAGGAGTGTCAGGTAATGTTCAAGCGAATTACCAAGTACATCGGATTGGGGCTGGTTGTGGCGTTGGGACTGTCGTTGGCGCCGGCGGCGGCGCCGGTGGCGGCCCAAGAACGACCGACCGGTAACGTCATTTTCTTTCACCCGGACGGCGCCGGGTTGAACCACTGGAATGCGGCGCGTATGTATTGGTATGGTCCCGATGGGCTGTTGCACTGGGACCAGCTGCCGGAGATGGCGGTCTATCGCGGGCACATGACGGACCGCCTGGTGGGGACCTCCAACGGCGGCGCCACGGTGCACGCCTTCGGCTACAAGGTCCTCGGCCCTGGTTCGTTCGGGCAGGATGGCGGCATTGACCCCGAAGAGCCGGGCGCGGCGGGGCGCCCCATCCAGGCGCTGAGCGGCTTCAGCGGCAGCATCCTGCGCGAGGCCGCGGCCGCGGGGATGCCGGTGGGCGTGGTCAACGACGGGGACCTGCCCGAACCCGGCACGGGCGTGTTCTTGGCTGAAGTAGGCGACCGCAACCTCTCCAACGAGATCGCGGCGCAGATGATTGATGGGCGCCCCGGCTTCGAGGGCGAACCCCTGCCGAAGGTGCTCTTGGGCGGCGGCGAGGGCTTCTTCCTGCCCAAGGATGCCCCCGCCTGTGGCGCGGAGATCACGCTGGAGTGCTATGTCCACGTGGACCAGGTCAACGGTCGCGGGCCGGCGCGGGAAGACGGGCGCAACCTGTTGGTGGAAGCCGCCGCGCTGGGCTATGAGGTGATCCGCACGCGCGCCGAGTTCGAGGCCTTGTGGGCGCGCATCCAGGCCGCGCCGGACTATGCGCCCCTGGTCTTGGGGTTGTTTGCCCGCGACGACATCTTCAACGACACCACCGAGGAGCGCCTGATCGCGCTCAACCTGGTGGACGACAGCCTGAAGGACACCCGTGAGGGGCGCCTGATCATCTGGGGCAGCCGCCCCGGCACGCCGGGCTACAACCCGCCCACCCCTGCCGAGATGAACACCATGGCGCTGGAGCTGCTGCGCCGCCACAGCGAACAGGCGGGCAAACCCTTCCTGCTGATCTCGGAGGTGGAGAGCACCGACAACCTGCCCAACAACGCCAACGCCATCGGCACCCTGCGCGCGCTGAAGGCGGCGGATGATGCCATCGGTGTCTTCCGCGACTTTATCGCCGATAACCCCGATACGTTGCTGATCGTTGCCGCGGACAGCGATGCCGGTGGGATGCAGGTCCTTAGCCCGGCCCCCCTCTCTGGTCGCAATGTCGCCACCAGCACCGGCAACCCCACCGGCATCGGCTTCAACCTCGGCTTCCCCCTGGATGGCATCGAGGGGCAGAACACCGCGCCCTTCATCGCCGCGCCCGATGCGCTG
>CAKZVN010000031.1 GCA_937922105.1 uncultured Litorilinea sp. | reverse complement strand
CAGCTGCGCGAAAGCGCGGGCGGCGGTTCGCTGACCGCTCTGCCTATCGTAGAGACGCAGGCGCAGAACCTGTCAGCCTATATCCCCACCAACCTGATCTCCATCACCGACGGCCAAGTCTATCTGTCGCCGGACCTCTTTCAGAAAGGCTCGCTCCCCGCCGTAGACGTGGGCAAGTCGGTCTCGCGCGTGGGCGGGGCGGCCCAGCTGGCGGCCTATCGCGCCGTCTCGGGCGCGCTGCGTCTTTCCTATTCCCAGTTCGAGGAGTTGGAAGCCTTTGCCCGCTTCGGCACGCGCCTGGACCGGGAGACACGGCGCACCATCGAGCATGGCCGCCGCGTGCGCGAAATTCTCAAACAGCCGCAGTACGCGCCCATGCCCACCGCCGAGCAGATCGCGGTCTTGCTCCTGGTCACCAGCCATGAGTTGGACCGCGTCCCGGTCGCGGATGTGCTGCGCGCCGAGGCGGCGATTCGCGTCGCCGTGCGCACGCGCTTGGAGGAGGTCTGCCGCCGCATCGAGAGCGGCGAGAAGCTCAGCGAGCGCGACCGCGAGGCCATCTTGCGCATCGGGCGCGAGGTGTTGGCCGATTTCCACGATCACCGCTCTGCCGACGCGTGACCTGTCCTTGACCTATGCAAACGCTGGAGTCGTTGCAACGGCGTATGGACAATGTGGGCGACCTCTTGTCCATCGTCAAGACCATGAAGACCCTGGCTGCGGTCAGCATCCGCCAATATGAGCGCGCCGTGGAGTCGTTGGCCGACTACAACCGCACCGTGGAGTTGGGCTTGCAGGTGGTGCTGCGCCACGGCCCGGAGGAGTTCTTCCCGCGCGCGCGGGACGGCAGCGGCCCGGTCGGCGTGCTGATCTTCGGCTCGGACCAGGGCATGTGCGGCCAATTCAACGAGCAGATCATCAACCACGCGCTGGCTCATCTGGGCGAGCAGGCGATTCCCCCGGCGCGGCGCATGGTCTTGAGCCTGGGCAGCCGCGTCGCCGCGGGGTTGGAAAGCCGTGACCTGCCTGCTACCCTGGCTTGGGCGATGCCCGGCTCCATTGACGGCATCACCCCTGTGATCCAAGATGTGGTCATGCAAATTGACGAGTGGCGCAGCCGTCGGGGCGTGGAGCGCGTGATCCTCTGCTACAACCGCCCCATTTCCGGCGCGGCCTATCGGCCCTATACGCTGGCGCTGTTGCCCGTGCACTTGGCGCGCTTTGCTCGCCTCAAGCGCCAACCCTGGCCCGGGCGCACGCTGCCCACCTTCACAATGGACGTGGAGCGGCTGCTCTCAGCGTTGTTGCGCCAATATCTCTTTGTCTCGCTCTTCCGCGCCTTTGCCGAGTCGCTCATGGCGGAGAACGGCGCGCGGCTGGCGACCATGCAGGCCGCGCAGCGCAACATCGAAGAGCATCTGGAAGAACTCACCGCGCTCTATCACCAACAGCGCCAAACAGCCATTACCGCCGAGTTACTCGATATTGTCGCCGGCTTCGAGGCGCTCACCAGCCCCTAGCCGGCGCTGCATCCTTGCGCGACGCGTCTGGCATGTTTGGCGCGGCGGGCAGTTCGGGGCACAATGAGAGGTGCCTCCCCGTCTGTCGCGCGCAGCATCTGCGCGACCGAGCGCCGGCACACCGGCGCTTGCCCTGTAGCCCAGTTCACACCCGGGTCCATCTATGCATCTGCTTCGCAAAGGGTCGCGCATTCGCAAAGTCGGCGCTTGGGCCTTCGGCAAGGCCAAGTGGGGCTTTGGGCTGGGGCTGACGGTGCTGGGCATCATCGGCTCGCTCTTGGGCATCCCCGACCTCAACCGCCAAGTGCGGACCGACGTACCGCTCATCCGCTGCTGGTTCCCGGTCGCCATGGACCGCACCAAATTCACCGTGGTCATGACGCCGCTGGTCACGGTGGACGAACGCGGTCGCGTGCGCCAGACTCGCGACGGGCGCGAGCTGGCGAATCATCTCTACACGCGGCTGGAGGCGAGCTTCAACGAATTGAACTTGCCCATCCCCAGCGAGCTGCGCGGGCCGCAGGACGCCTGCGCGGTGGTGGGCCGCGATCGCGACGCGCGCGCCGCGGCTGCCGAGGCGCTGGCTCAGGAGATTGACGCCGACCTGGTCATCTACGGCGCGATCCTCCAAAGCGCAAACGGCGCGCAATACCAGCCCGAATTCTATGTGCGCTATAACAGCTTTGACGAGGCGTCGGACTTGGTCGGGCCGCACGAGTTGGGCCGCCCGTTGCGTGTCTCCGTGCCGATCAATGCCCAGGACCTCAAAGCTGTGGCGGACCATCCGGTCAACGTGCGAGCGCGCGCGTTGAGTCTGATCACGCTGGGTTTGGCTGCGGTGGCGGTGGACGACCACGCGACCGCGCTGGCTTTCTTTGCTGAAGCGGAACAGATGCCTGCTTGGTCTGCGGGTGCGGGCAAGGAATTGGTCTACTTGCTCATGGGCAATGCGGCGTCCAACTTGGCTGCGACCACGCTGGACGCGGCCTATGTGAGCCAGGCGCTGGGCTATTACGAGGAGGCGCTGGCGCTGGAACCGACATTTGCGCGCGCCCTGGTCGGCTTGGCGGGCGCAACCTACCAGCAGGCGCTGGGCAATTTGCAGACGCGCCGGGGCAGCGATGTGCTGCTCGAGCGGCTGGAGGAAGCGGAGATTCTCTATGAGACCGCGCTGGAGACGCCCGCCCCCGCCGCAGCCGAGATCGAGGTCAAGGCGCACTTTGGCCTGGGCCAAATCTACCTGGTGCGCCACTATGTACTGGGCGGTGAATGGTTGGACCGCGCGCGGGCCGAGTTCCGATGGCTGATTGCCCACCACGCTGCGACCCCGGTGCGGGCGCGCGACCTGGTGGGTCACGCCTATGCGCGGCTGGGGCTGATCGCCGCGCAGTGGGACGACGACGTGCCCGCGGCGATCCCGCTCTATCTTGAAGCAGTGGCGCTGGTGACCCCGCGCTGGCAGGCCGTCTATCATCTGGACCTGGGCGATCTCTATGTTCGCCAGGAGGACCGCGAGCACGCGGACTTCCACTATCACGAAGCCCTGGGCATCGCCGAGTTACACGGCAAGCATGACCTGGTGGCGCGCGCCGAGGAAAAGCTCGCTGCCTTGCGCCGCTGAAGATACCCGGTCAAGCTCCGGTCTGTTTACGTTGCGCACGACCGCGCGGGAGGTTATCCCATGTGTCACCAACCGGATCACCGAATGTGCAGGCCAAGTTATCGGATTGTGCTCGCGATCGTGGTCTTGGCCGCGGGAATGTGGGCCGCGTCATGGGTTGCGAGCCGCCCGGCGGTCGCGCAA
>CAKZVN010000030.1 GCA_937922105.1 uncultured Litorilinea sp. | reverse complement strand
CGGCTGGTGCGCTTGCTCTCGAACGCGTGGGCGAGCTATGTATTCGAGCGGTGGGGGCCGCGCCTGCCGTGTTTGGGGTCGTTGGGTATCGGCGCGTTGGCGACCATCGGTTATGGTTTGCCGGTGGGGGTAGCGGGCTTCGTGGGCGCGCGCTTGCTGTGGGGGATCGCGTGGTCGGGAATGCGACAGGGCGGCTATCAGGCCATCTGGACGGGCGACGCGCAGCACAAGGGGCGCTTGACCGGGCTGCTGTGGGGGCTGGTGCGGCTGGGCAGCGCAATCAGTGTATTGTTGGGCGGGTGGTTGTATGACCGCTTTGGCTATGAGGCGGCAATCGGTTTTGTGGTGGCGGCTGGGGTAGCGGCGTTGCTCCCTGCGCTGCTGTTGCGTTGGCCCGCAGGAGAGGTCACGCGGTCGGGAACGCCCACACGTGCCGTGCCGGGAACAGACTGGCACGGTGTGTTGGCGCAGCCGGTCCCCCGCGCGCTGACGGTGGTGGGCTTCTTCGAGTATTTGTTGAGCGGGGTGGTGGTCTCCACGACTGCGATCTTTGTGGCACAACGCGCGGGGATGGAGATCGGACCGGCATGGTTGGGGATTGGGGTGGCGACCGTCACGGGGCTGTTACATGGCTTTCGCTGGCTGACCGACTTGGCGCTTGGACCGGCGGTGGGGGCGGTCTCGGATCGCTTTGGGCAACCCAACACGGCGTTGGCGGTGACCGCGCTGTTGGCGGCTGCGCTCACCGGCGCGGTGATACTGCCCGCAGGCGCAGCTATTGTGGCGCTGTTCGTGGTTCTCCTCTGTGATGGTGCGCTCCACATTGTGTTGAGCGCGGCAGCAAGTGGAGCCGCACGCGAGACGCCACGCCCCCATGCGTATATCGGCGTGTTTACCACGACATCCGATGCCGGGTCGGCGCTGGGGCCGATGACAGCCTATTTTTTGGTGGAGGCGCTTGGGTTGCCGATGATTTACCTCACGCTGGGCGGCTTGTTGTTGTTGACTGTGGGGCGCTATTGGACGGCTGCGCGGCGAGAAGATGCTCACGTAGCCCGGTGATGACCAGGTCGTTCTCCTCCGGCGTACCTATGCTGATGCGCAGATATTGGTCGTAGCCAGGGTACATGGTCATGTTGGTGACAAGTACTTGCTGTCCGGCAAGCAGGGCTGCGTGCGCGGCGTCTGCCGAGCTGCCGATATTGACCAAAAGGAAGTTGGTGCCGCTGCTGTGGACTTTGACGCCAGGCAGGGCTGCCAGGGCCTGGGCAAGACGTGTGCGTTCGGCGACGACAGCCTCGATCTGCGGGCGGAAGCGCGCCATGTTTTCCAGGGCGACGGTGGCGGCGATCTCGCTGAATGGGCTGAGGGTGAAGGTGTTGACCAGTTTCTGGAGTTCGGCGCAGATGGGCGCGGGGGCACAGGCATAACCGACGCGTACGCCTGCCAGTGCATAGGCTTTGCTGAGGGTGTGGACTAGGATTACATTGTCGGCTTCGTCCAACAAGGGGAGGAAGTTTTGGTCTGCGAACTCGGCATAGGCCTCGTCTACGATGACCAGGGTTTGGCTCTCGTGGACAATGCGGCGAATCTGCGCCAACGGATAGACGGTGCCGGTGGGATTGTTGGGCGCGCAGATGACGATGAGGCGCGCATTGACCGTTCGGGCGCGTTCCAGGATGTCGTCTACCGGTAAGGCGAAGTCCGCGGCAGGGTCGAGCGGCACTTCGTGGACCTGTGCGCCTTGAATCTGGGCTTGGTGGTGGTAGGCGCCGAAGGTGGGGGCGATGGTGACCAGACGATCGCCGGGACGCAGCGCAGCTTGGATGGCGATGCGCAGGATGTCGCTGGAGCCGTTGCCGACGACGACCTGGCTGCTGTCCAGACCGATGGTCCGGGCGATGGTGTCAATGAGGTCATAGGCGCGAAAGCCCAGCGGATAGCGCGACCAGGGCGTCCTCGCAAGCCGCTGTAGGACTTCCTCCTTGAGGTCTGCGGGGAAGTCGAAGGGGCTTTCGTTCCACTGGAGACGGTGGAGGGACGAGTCAACTTTGTAGCGGCGCATGGACGGCATGGCGCGCAGGTCGGGGTTGAGGTAGGACGCGGCGTCGGATGGCGTAGACATGAATGGGCCTTTCGTTGGGGCGGCGAATGACAAAGCGGTGGACGGTGTTCACCGTTTGGGAAAGGGATAGAAGGCGGCGATGGTGGCGCGGTCACCGGCAGATAGGGTGCGATTCCAGCCGACGACCAAGCGTCCGTCGGTGAATTCGGGCGGAATGGGATAGAGCATGATGGAGTCCGGGTCAAAGGAGCCGGCGTTGGTCTCTAGGCGGCTGTAGCGCCGGAAGATATTGCGGTCCACTTCGTCGCGGCTCCAGTAGTTGGGCGGGCCGGCAAAGTAGGCGTAGACGGCTTCCCGGTTCCAGGGGATGGAGGCGCTGGGACTTTGATGCTCGTGGATTAGGCCTAGGGCATGACCGAACTCATGCAGCACGACGCGCGCGAGTTCGTCGGCGGGTGTTGTGGGGGTGAGCCAGCCGAAATTCATGGTCGGCTCGTCGGCGCGCAGCAAGGGATCGCGCGCGTCGGTGCCGATGTAGGACCAGGAGGCGCCCGGCGTGAAACTGATGCGTATCACGGCGTCTGGGGCGTTGTCAAAGACAAAGCGGACGTTGGCGTAGGTTGTCCAGAGGGTGGCACACTCTTGGACGCGCGTGTGGAGGACGGGGTCACCGTCGAGAAAGCGAATGTGGAGCACGCGCTGGTGGGCGGGCCAACGCTTGGCGCGCAGGAGCGCCAGACGTTGGGCGGGATCGTCGGGTAGGCGTATTGGGCCGGGGAAGCGGTCCACACAGATGCGCGGTACGGAATCCGAATTCGACATGGGACTCACCTGAGTTTGCGCGCCGGGGGCGCGGCGCGAAAAAGGCCGATGCTGTAGCGACCGCTTTGCCCGTCGCTGAAGTGGCGCACGCGCACGGTATAGCGCCCGGCGCGCAATTCGCGCACGATGCGCGCGTTGCGTCCTTCACCGCTGTCATCGTCTACGGCAAGAGGGCGGGTGTCGTCGTCGGGACCGTAGAGCGACATGACGACATCGGTTTCGCCGGTGGTTTCCAGACGATAGGTGTCGCGACGGTCAATCTGAAAGGTATAGGTGTCGAGCGCACCGTAGGCGCCGATAAAGGCGTCGAGGGGTGGGGCATCGAGCACGAGCAGACGCGCGGCGGGCGTAGCCGCGGGGTAGAGTGTGGCGATATAGGACTTGTCGGTGGCAGAGAGAGTGCGATTCCAGCCGATGCTGAAGTCCCCGACGGTGAACTCGTTGGGGATCGGGTAGAGCATGATGGAGTCGGGGTCGAACTCGGAGAACTGGCTGAGGTCGGCGGCGTAGCGTGTAAAGAGGTTGAGGTCCACTTGCTCGCGGTTCCAGTAATTGGGCGGGCCTTGATAGAAGGCGTAGACCGCTTCCTTGTCCCAGGGAATCTCAGTAGCGGGGTTTTGGTGTTCATGGATACAGCCCAGGGCATGACCGAATTCATGGAGCACCACGCGCTGGATTTCGTCGTTGGGGGTGGCGAGGGTAAGCCAGCCGAAGTTCATGGTGGGCTGGCTAGGGGGGATGACCAGGGCGTCGGTGCCGATGTAGGACCAGGAGCCTTGATGGCGAAAGGAGATGCGAATCTCGGCGTTGGGGTCGTTGTCGAAGGCAAAGACGATGTTGGCGTGGGCGCTCCATTGGGCGGCAAATTGGGCGACACGGGCGTGGATGCGCGGGTCGCCATCTAGGAAACGGACGTGGAGTGTGCGCCCCGGACGCCAGAGTTTGCCGGTGACGGCGGCGAGAAATGCGCGCGGAATATCGGGAGAGACGCCGGGCGGCAGGAGCCGGCGATTGAGTGCAGGGGCGTTGGCAGGGTTCTCGTGAACGGCGTGGTGCATCGCCTGCACGAGGAGTTCGGCGGGAAGTTCGCGGTCAATGCAGGCTTTGACGGCTAGAGCAGGCATATTCAATTCATTTCGTGTAAGATGGAGTATCCTGCAATGAGTTTTGCCGTCATCACGCGTAGAAAATGTGTGCGATGAGTCCGTTGGAGCGGATTATATCGGCCCACGCGGATGCGTGTCAACTCCGCCGGGTGCGTAATGTGGCAGCGCCGCGCATTGGGAGGGGATACGGTTTTGCTGTACAATAGGCAGCTATCATTGCAAAGTGCGGACTAACACAAAGGAATCTTCATGAGCGGAATCTTGCTGCCCGGACAGGAACGCAAACCCCAGGGGGAAGTGAAAATCGAATTGCCCAAGGGGGCGGCGGCTCCGAAGAAAGAGTCGCCGGCAGAACCGGCCCAACCTGCGCCCCCTCCTGCAGCTGCGCCGAGTGAGGCGCCGGCTGCGGCACCGCAAAGTCGCGGCCCCGGTGCGAATCTGTTGTTTCCGCCGCGCGGCGCGCAAATCCGTTGCCCGGCTTGTGGTCAGACCTATGCGATCCCGGTCTTTACGATCGTGGATTTGGGGGCGAACCCTGAACTGCGTGCGCCGTTGTTGGGGGGGCAGCTGAATATGGCTGTGTGCCCCAGCTGTGGAGCAGGGGGACCGCTGGGTGCACCGTTGATGGTACACGATCCGGCGCACAATTATTTGGGGGTGTATGTCCCGATGGAGGCGGGCCGCGACGACCTGCAGCGCCAGCGCGCCATCGGCGATCTGACTCAGGCGTTGTTGCGCAAGATTCCCGCCGAGTCACGGCGCGGCTATTTGTTGCAGCCGATCCAATACACGGATTGGCAACGCTTCATGGAGAAGTTGTGGGAATTTGAGGGCGTGACGCCGGAGATGTTGCGGCGCCAGCGCGAACAATCCGAACTCTTGCAGCGGTTGGCGGGGCTAGCCAACGACGACAAGGCGTTTGAGATCGTCTTGGAGCGCAGCAAGGGGCTGGTGGATCGGGATTTCTTTAACCTGCTCGATCAGTTGATTCTGATGGGGCGGGCGCAGCGGGCGGCCCAAAACGAGCTGGCTGCGCTGATGGCTGTGCGCGAGAAGTTGTTGGCAAAGACCGAAGCCGGACAGGCTGTGCGTCGCCAACAGGAAAAGATTCGCGACTTGATTAGCCAGTTGACGCCCAATACCTCACGCGAGGAGGCGCTGCGACTGGTGATTGACGCCTGGGCGGGTGAGGACGGCAAGCAAGTGGTGGGAACCCTGGCGATTGCCGCCGCGGGGTTGTTTGACTATCAGTTCCTGATGTTGCTTTCGGAGAAGATCGGCGGCGCAAGCGGCGATGAGCGCAAGCAACTGGAGGAACTGCGCCAGTTTCTCTTGCAGATGCAAGAGCAGCTGGCGGCGCGCCGGCGCGAGGAGCAACAGGCTGCTTCGGCGAATGCCCAGGCGATCTTGCAGGAGATTCTGCAAGCGCCGGATGCCGTGGCGGCGTTGCGCGAACACGCGGAGGAGATTGACGAGGATTTCTTGGCTTTCCTCGCCGCGAATATTCAACAAGCGGAGCGCAACAAGGCAACGGCTGCGGTGCGTCGCTTGCGCGCGATCTATGAAGCGGCGCTGCGTTTGATGCAGGAGAATCTGCCGCCTGAACTGGCGCTGCTTAACCAGTTGTTGACTGCTCAGGACGATGCGACCGTGCGGCAGCTGGTGCGCGACAACCGCGCGTTGGTCACCCGCGAGTTTGTGGAGAGCATGCGACCGCTGGAGCAGGAGATGCGCGGGGCCGGGCAGACGGAGTTGGCTGACCGTATCAAGACGCTGCGCGGACAACTGGCGTTGATGGTCTAGTCCTTATGGGTGAGGAACAAGTCGCGGCCCAGAGCCGCAACGGGGCCAATGGATTGTCGGCGGAGATCGTCACGACCGGCACGGAGATTTTGCTGGGCGAGATCGTGGACACGAACGCGGCGTGGATGGCCCAGCAACTGCGCGAGGCGGGAATCAACCTCTATTACAAGACGACCGTGGGCGACAACGAAGCCCGCGTGCGCGGAGTGATTGAACTGGGGTTGACACGCAGCGACGTGATTTTGGTGAGTGGCGGGCTGGGACCGACGAAAGATGACATCACGCGCCAGGCGATTGCCGCAGCCACCGGAAGACCGCTGGAGTTACGCGCCGAGGCAGTCGAAACACTGAAGGCGCGCTTTGCGCGATTCGGCGCGCAAATGACCGAAAACAATCTACAACAGGCTATGATCCCGGCGGGCGCCACGCTGATCGAGAATCCGGTCGGCACAGCGCCCGGCTTTATTGTGGAGACACCCAGGGGAACCGTGATTGCGTTGCCCGGTGTGCCGCGCGAGATGAAGCATTTGATGACGGAGACGGTGTTGCCCTATTTGCGCGCACGGGCGGGCAACATGGGGATTATCCGGCGACGGGTGCTGCGGACGATGGGCATCGGCGAAAGCATGATTGACGACCGGCTGCAGGACCTGATGACATGGAGCAACCCGACGGTGGGATTGGCCGCGCACACGGCGCAATGTGATGTTCGCATCACGGCGCGGGCCGCGAGTGCTGCCGAGGCTGAGGCGCAGTTGGATGCGCTGGAAAGCGAGATTCGCCGGCGCATCGGCGAGTTTATCTACAGCACGACGCCGGATGAGCCGTATGAAGTTGTCTTGGCACGGGCATTGGCCCAGCGAGAGTGGAAGGTGGCTCTGGTGGAGAGCAACACGCAGGGCCGGCTCGCGCAGCGCTTGATCGCCGGGCAAGGTGTCACAACGGTGGTATCGGCAAGTCTGACGGCGGACGATCCGGCGCTGCCGCCGGATGTAGCTCAGGCTGTGTCGGCGCATCGCAGTGCCGTGGAGCAAGGAAACGGGCAGGCGGATGGGAGTATCGTGGCAGTTGCCGATGCGGCGCGACGCAGCAGCGGTGCGGAGGTGGGGATCGCGATCATCGGCACGTCCGGCGCGCAAGACGGTGTCTATGGAACTGGGGCCGGGCGCACCTGGATTGGGGTCAGTAGTCCGCTAGGAAGTCGTGTCGTGGCGACACCTCATGGCGGCAGTGATGACTATACGGTGACACGGATCGGCAATTTAGCCATGGGTGAAGTGTGGAAACTGCTGCGGAGTTCGTGATGCGGCGCTTGCAGGCCGCGGCGGCGATGAAGCGCTTGCCACGCACGGGATGGCTGATGATGGGCGTGGTGCAGGCCGAGTCGGTGGCGGAGCACAGTTTTGCCACCGCGGTGCTGGCGCTTGCCTTGACCGATGCCATCAACCGTGATCCGGCTGGGCAGGGGTTGGCACGATGTCTGGACCCCGGCTTGGTAGCCCAGATTGCGCTGGCGCATGACTTGGCTGAGAGCGCGGTGACGGACTTGCCGCATAAAGCGACACGCTACCTGGGCAAGGGAGCCAAATATTGCGCCGAGGAGGCGGTCATGCGCGATCTGGCGGGCGAGTTCGCGGAGACGCAGTTGGTCGGACTGTGGCGCGCATATGCCGAGGCGGACGGTCCGGAAGCGCGCCTGGTGCGCGATGCCGATAAGTTGGAGATGGTGCATCAGGCATTGGTATACGAACAATCAGGACAGCGTACCCTGGAAGAATTCTGGCAGGGACACTGTTGGCATTATCCATTGTGTGCGGACTTATTTGCCGAGTTGTCGACGCGGCGACCTCGCTGAGGATCGTTTTCTGCGCGCGGCGCGTAGGCACAGCCGGGTCCTCAGTTCGGCCCGGCGCAGGGGGAGTTTTAGAACTTGTATAGTCGGGCTTTGCGCGGGACAACCGCCGCGCTGATGTGGGCAGTTGTGTTGTTGCTTACCGGGTGTTCGCAGAAAGTATTTGTCGGCTTTCCAACCCCGACACCCGGGCCGATTGTGCTGACACCGGACGAGGGAGCACCCCGCCCGCGTTTTGGTTCGGTCTTGACGCCGCCGGATATCCCGGTTGCCGGGCCGCCGCCGAGCGTAACCTTTGCGGTGCCCGACCCGCTACCTACCCCTATCGCAACACCAAGCGGGCCGCCGTTTGAGTGGAGCAAAACCGAGAATTACTTGGTGCTGGGGACAGACCACCGCTCTGCAACGGACGCTTGGCGTACCGATTCCATCATGGTGGTGGGGGTGGATCGCGCATTGCGACGAGCAGCAGTGCTCAGCATTCCGCGCGATTTGTATTTGGAGGTCCCCAATTACGGTTACGCGCGCATCAACCAGGTGGATTACATCGGCGAAAAGATTTTACGCACTGAGGGCGGTGGGCCTGCGTTGGTGTCCGAGGTACTTAGCCGCACGCTGGGTATTTCGACGCAGCACTGGGTGCGTGTGGAGATGACCGGTTTCCGCGATGTGGTGAATGCGGTGGGTGGCGTGACGATCCGGCTCGACTGCCCGTTCTATGAACCGATCTTCAACTTGACGACGAATTCGTGGGAATACTTCACGTTGCCGGCGGGCGAAGTCCATCTGGATGGGGAGACCGCGTATTGGTATGTACGGCTGCGGCTACGCGAGAGCGATATTGGTCGTTCGGAGCGACAGCGCCAGTTCCTGTGGGCGCTGCGCGAGCAGGCGATTGCCACGAATCTTTTGCCCCGCTTGCCCCAGTTGTGGAATGCGTTTCAGAATACTTTCTCGACCGATTTGACGCTCATCCAAATGGTGGACTTGGTGCGTTTCGGGGTGACGTTGGACCCGGCGAATGTGCGGTCGGGTGGTATTACGCTGCGTGACCTTCAGTCGTATGTGACCGAGCGGGGCGCGGCGGTGCTGATCATCACCGACCCGGCGCGTGTGCGGGGTGTGGTGGACGGCATCTGGAGTGCGCCGGCAATGGCGGATGCGCGCCGACAAAATGGGACGGCGTGTGCGCCGATTCCGCAAGGCCCGCCGGTGATCACGACGGCAACGCCTGCTCCTACGCCGACGCCGGTGGAAAGCATCGCGGGGGAGGGAGCGCTGGGGCAGCCTGAAGAGAGTGGCAACGGCGGTTAGCGATCCGGGACCTTTTGCCATTCCTCGCGCAGTAAATCGGCGCTGGCGACCAGCCAGCGCCGCGCACCGAAAACCTCGACTGTAATCCCTGCATCGTAGCGAAATGTTTTGAGTCCCCGTATCTCGTGGGCAAGGTCAATCCCGCCGCGGCGCGGCGCGCCGATGGGGAGATGCGCGTCGTCGCGCCCGTCGTTGTCGCTGAGATGGACGTGGACAAGGCGGTCGGCGAGGGCGAAAAGGTAGTCGCGCGTCATGCTCTTGGCGGTGTTGATGTTGCCGTGTCCGATATCGAAGAGCAACTTCAGGTCCGGGACGCGGTGGAAGATTTCGCGGAAGTATTTCAACTGGTGGCGATTGTCGGAGCTGTTTTCGAGCGCGATGGCGATACCTTGCGCGGCGGCATGAGGAATTAGGACGGCAAAGAGCTGGCGATAGTATTCGTAGCCCGCGCTCTCGGTTAGATAGCTGGGCCAACCCAAGAAATGGGTGGTGCAGAGCGTCGCACCCAGAAGCGCGGCGGCGTCTACGGTGCGGCGCAGTTCGTCAAGCGCAGCTTGGCGCACAATGGGCGACGGGTTGTGGATTGGGTAGTAGGGCGCGGCATGACAGACGACGCCGAGACCATGGTCTTCCAGGGCTTTACGCACGGTGACCCAGTCGGTCGTTTCGAGGGCAGCCGCGGGAGCTTCGATGGTGAGATCAATGTAGTCGAAGCGATTGGCTGCGATCCAGGCGATTTCTTCCAGCAAGGGGCGACGGGGATTGTTCATGGCGCCGATACGCATGCAGGAGTCCTTTGAGTGAACGTGTCGGTCGAAGGGGACCGAGTTGGCGCTAGACGGTGCGCGCTCGAGGTGGAATCCAGTAGGCTAGGCTGAGTATGAGCAGCCCGACGGTCATGAGCCACGGTCCCCAGGCGAGCGCAAGCGCTTGCCGGTAGAGGTCTGCGAGCACCGGGAGCACTTGGAGCACGCTATAGATGGGTAAGACAATGGCGGCGATCGTAAGAAGCGCGATCAAGAGTGCAGCGGCGCGCAGGGGCAGCAAGGCGAGAAACGGGCTAAAAGCCAGCGCGACGAGCAGGGTAACTAGGGCCGAGGTCTGGACGCGAAACTCAGGTTCCAGCAGACGCGCCGGCGTCCAAGCGGGTGGAACGAGGTTGGCGGCGGCGATCAATGCCGCCAGCAGGACCGGAATGCGGAGCCACGGTCCGAGGCGGAACTCCCGGCGATAGGCAGCCAGGAGCGCGGCTGCGGACGCAGCGACGAGCGGTGCATAGAAGCCGGGGCGCCAAAGTTGGATGGCGCCAGTGCGCACGGGCGGCAAGAATTTGACGATTTCGCCCAAGTCCAGTCCGGTGATGACCAGACCGGCAGCGCGGTGGTCTATCCACGGGGCGAAATAGCCGGTGAGCGCAGCCAATAACCCCAGCAAGAGCAGTGAGCGATTCATGGCACAGCCCTGGCGCGCGCCAGCCGCGCGGCTTGACGGGCACGTCCTTCCTCAAAAGCCCGGCGTTCCTCGTCCGAAGTGAGGGCAAGGGGCGGAACGGGGGTGGGACGACGATTTTCGTCCAGGGCGACATAGACGAAGTAGGCATCGTTGGTGTGGGTGACCTTGCCTGTGAGCAGATTTTCGACTTCGACGCGCACGGCGACTTCCATGCTGGTGGTGCCTACATAGGTGATGCGCCCGTGGGCGAAGATCAGATGGCCCAGAGGGACGGGGCGGTGGAAGGTCACGCTGTCTACGGTGACGGTGACACAGGGGCGGCGGGAATGGCGCGCGGCAATGATGCCCGCACATTCGTCGCAGAGCTTGAGCACAACGCCGCCATGCACAGTGCCGAGGCTGTTGGAGTGTTCAGGCTGGGCAAAGAGGGTGAGCGTCAGGGCGCTGTCGGCAACGGTTCGTGGTTCAGTGGTCATGTGAGTCCTCGATAGATTAAGCGAGGGCAGCGCGATAGGCATGGAGCAGTTGTGTGGCGCTGCGTTGCCAGGTAAATTGGGCGGCATGGCGAAGACCGGCACGCGCCAACTCGGTGCGAAGAGTTTGGTCTTGCGCTAGGCGTGTGATGCCCTGGGCAATGGCGTCTACGTCGAGCGCGTTCACATAGAGCGCGCCGGGACCGCCGGCTTCGGGGAGACACGAATTATCGCCGGTGAGCACAGGGGTGCCGCAGGCGAGCGCCTCGACAATGGGGAGGCCGAATCCTTCGTATAGCGATGGATAGGCAACAAACTCGGCGGCGGAGTAGAGCGCCGGAAGGTCATCGTCGGCGATGAAGCCGGTAAAAAGCACTGCATCACCGAGACGCAGGCGCTCGACTTCGGCAAAGATTTGGTCGTAGAGCCATCCCTTGCGCCCGCCGATCACCAGACGGTGGGGCAGGCGCGCCTCGGCACGGGCGCGGGCAAAGGCTTGGATCAGGCGCACGTGATTTTTGCGCGGTTCCAGGCGGCTGACGGAAAGAATGAAGGGAGCGTCCCCGATGGCGTAGGCGCGGCGGGCCTGGGCCAAGCGGGCTGGATCGGTTTGGGGGCGGAAGTGGGCGTGATCCACACCGCCCTGGACTACGGCGAGACGCTCCGGGGCGACTTGCCAGAGCGACTGGAGATCGCGCGCGGTGCTGTGGCTGTCGGCGATGATGTAGTCGGCGCGCCGGACGCTGCGTGGCACGACGACGTTGAGGTAGCGGTGCAGCGACGGCATGGCAGCTTCGGGATAGTGTAAAAAGGCCAAGTCATGGACGGTCAAGACACTGCGACGCGCGCCGTGAGGGGGTAACACAAA
>CAKZVN010000029.1 GCA_937922105.1 uncultured Litorilinea sp. | reverse complement strand
CCTGGCGCGGCGTGGGCGGCTGCATCCCGTGGTGGCGTCCGAACAAGCCATCCTGTTGGGCGGCAGTTTCAGCAGCCCCATCCTCCACCGCTTCTTGCGCGACGAGGCGGAGCATGTGGCAGCCTGGGTGACCGTGGGCGGCATTAGCAACGCGTTCAGTTTGACCGAAGATTTCTACGCCGGTCGCGTCCAGTTGCCGGCAGAATTCACCTATGCCATCCCGGCACTGGGCGCGCCCAATGTGCGCCCGCTACTCTTCTTGCGCTATTCACCGGTCTATACCCCCGGTGACCTGCCGCCCACCCTCATCGTCCACACCGACGCCGACACCATCACCCCCATTGACCAAGCCTATCAGCTGGAAGCCGCGCTGCGTGCGGCGGGCGTCCCGGTGGAAACCTTCTACTATGAAGACGTGAGCCACAACCTTCAGATCGGCGACGCCCTCACGGACGCCGGGCGCGCAATGTACGCCCGCGTCCTCGATCTGGCGCGACGCTACCAAGACCTCCCGCCCCAGCCCTAGTCCCGTCCCTCCCCCAACTTTGTGGAGGTGGGGACACGTGCGTGAACTGCGCGCCGTTTGTCACACCGAGCGGAAGCGCAGTGTCTCGGTGACCCGCGGGGATGTTTCTTCCCAAACAGCGCCGAGCCTACAGCCGCCCGTCTCGCTTGTGGTAGACTTAGAAGTATGCGTGGGCGCATGGAGCGCGCCCTGGGAAGGAGAGTACCATGCAACCTATAACCGCAACCGCCGTCCACCCCGGCGAAACCGCTGCGCTGCTCAGCGGCGCAGCGCTCATAGACCGCGGCGCCGGCGACGTCCTTCAACTGGGCGACGCCGACCGTCACGACTTTCTACATCGCATGACCACCAACGCGATCAACGGTCTGCCGCCGGGACGCAGCGTCGTCACCGTCTTGACCAGCCCTACTGCGCGCATTCTCTTTGTCTTTACCGTGTTGGCCCGCGCCGGCGATCTGTTGCTGCTCCCCGCGCCGGGGCAAGGAAGTGCATTGGCACGCCACCTGCGTGGGCAAATTTTCTTCATGGACAAAGTCAAGCTACAAGATGTGGGCAACGAATGGGCGCGGCTCCGGCTAGCCGGTCCCCGCGCGACGACGGTCGCCGCGGCGTGCGACCTGCCTGTGACCAATCTGTCGCCCGGCGCCTGGGTCGCAGCGGGAGAGGTGATCGCGCTCGCCCAGACCGAGTACGACTTGCCGGGCATCGAGTTGCTTGTCCCTGTGACGCAGCACGACGACCTGCGTCGTCGGCTGGTCGCCGCGGGAGCAATCCCGGTCGGCCCCGCCGCAGTCACGGCCCGCCGCGTCGAACTGGGCCGCCCCGCGCCCGGCGCCGAGTTGACCGAGGAGTTTAACCCGTTGGAAGCCGGTTTGGCCTGGGCCTGCGCCGATAACAAAGGGTGCTACACCGGGCAAGAAATCATCGCACGCCAGATCACCTATGACAAGATCACCAAGACCCTGGTCGGCCTGCGCAGCGCAACGCTCCTGACGCCGGGCAGCGAGGTGCGCGCCGAGGGGCGCAGCGCGGGGGTCGTCACCAGCGCCGCGCACAGCCCGAGCCTGGACGCGCCCATTGCGCTTGCCATCGTCAAGCGGCCCTATAACCAGCCGGGGACGCCGGTTCAAGTAGACGACCAGGATGCGCAGGTCGTCGCCTTGCCCTTTGTTTAATTCCGCGCGCAGAAAGACGCGTCATCCCATGCTCGAAGCCCAAATCCCCACCGCCGCAGACGCTGCCCCCGGATCACCGGTCGAGTCTGGCGTCGCCCCACATGAGGAAGCGCTTACGCAAGTAGCGCTGCCGCGCGCGGTCTGGCGGCTCATCATCGACGACATGCCCCGCTCCGGCGCAGCCAACATGGCAATGGATCACGCCCTTGCCGAAAGCGCTGCGTCGGGCGCCGCCTTGCCCACCTTGCGCTTCTATCGCTGGCAACCGCCGGCGGTCAGCCTGGGTCGCCACCAACCCCTTGAAGAGATTGACCAAGAGGCAGTGCGGGCGCGCGGCTATGACATCGTGCGCCGGCCCACCGGCGGGCGCGCCATCCTCCATACCGATGAACTCACGTACGCGGTCACCGCGCCCGCAGACGAGCCGCGCGTTGCAGGAAGTTTGATGGACGCCTATCTGCGCTTGAGCAACGCGCTGCTCAGTGGCTTGCGCAGCCTGGGCTTAGACGCGGCAGACAAAGCCGGCGGACATGTACGCGCGGGCCGTGATGTCTCCGCTGCCTGCTTCGAGGTCCCCAGCGCGTACGAAATCACCGCAGGTGGGCGCAAACTCATCGGCAGCGCGCAGAGCCGTCGCGCCGGCTATGTGCTCCAGCACGGCAGCTTGCCCCTGGTGGGCGACATCGGTCGCCTGGTGGATGTCCTCGCCCTGCCGGATGCGGTGCGCCAGCGCTTACGCCGCCAGTTGCTCAGCCGCGCCTGCACGCTCGCCGATGCGCTGGGCTTGCCACCCGACGCGCCCCAGCTACGCTTCGAAACCGTCGCCCAAGCACTCCTACAAGGCTTTGCCGCGGACCTCAACCTGGAGTTCAAGCCGGGCCAACCCAGCGCAGCCGAATTGCGCCGCACAGCCCAGTTGATCCGCGAGCAATATGCCAACCCGGAGTGGTTAGCCCACCGTTGACCCACCGCTGATTCCGATGGATGATTTTGCGCGCGTGCCTGCGCGCTCCGTCTATGGCTGTTGGTTTGCTCACTCTCGAACTCTATCTACCCCTCAACGACAGCCTAAAGGGCAAGCGTGGCATTCTCAAGCCGCTGATCGCGCGGTTGCGCCGCGACTTCAACGTCTCGGTCTGTGAAGCCGACGCGCAAGATGTGCTCAGCCGCGCTGTCCTGGAGGTAGTCTGCGTCAGCCAAAACCACGCGCTGGCTCATCGCCACTTGCAGCTCGTCGCCAACCGCGTCGAAAGCTGGCGCATGGACGCGCAGTTGGTGGACTATTCCATCGAGATGCTGGATTGACGCGCCAAGTCCGCGGGGTACTCTAACCAATCAACCTGGGGCGCGTCGCCCTCCACCGCCAGTGCGGCGGGCGCGCCTATACGCGCGCTCAAGTCCACCAGCACCCAGCGCCGTGACGCGTCCGCCACGCCTGTCACACGGAGCAGCGCGGCCTCCGCGCCTGCGCTCACGCTAAACGACGCCAACGGGATCGCCAGCCCATCCCCGCGCAACTTGATCCAGGCCTCCTTGCGCGTCCAGATGCGATAGAACGCGGTCTGTCGCGCCTCGGGCGGCAATGCCAATAGCGCGGCAACCTCGTCCGGCGCAAAAAAGCGCTGCGCCACAGCCTCCAGTTCGGGCAGCGGCGCGTCCTGTTCCACGTCAATACCCACCTCACGGCCCGCGGCAAAGGCCACCACCACCAGGTCGTCGCTATGGCTAAGATTAAAGTAGAGGGTCGGGTCGGTCTGGGGCGCAAGCAAGGCAGGCTTGCCCTGGGTTGCGCCGGCAAGCCGGATGGCAGCGAGGGTGGCTCCGGTGTAGTGCGCCAGCAAGCGGCGCAGCGCGCTGCGCCCGGCGACAAAACGGGCACGCGCGGCCTCGCTCAAAAAGCGGGCCGCGCGCGTCTGCTCTTCGTTGCTAAGCAACGCCGCCGCGCCAGGCAGGTGAAGGTCCGTCAGCCGCAACCGCCAGACATGCACACGCCCCGCAGCGGGCAACCTATTGCCAGTGGGCAGGCAAGACAGGTGCGCCGAGTCCATAGCGCCGCGCCAGCCAGGTCGCCTGGGCTACGCCGTCCTTATAGCTGGAGTGGGCCGAAACCACCTGCGTCACCGGCTGGGAAAAGGCTGCGACCAGCGGCGCCAACACCGCGGGCGAAAGCATATCCTGCTCATTGCCGGTCACCATCACCGTGGCGGCGCGCACGTGCGCCGCGAAGTGTGTCGGGTCGAAATAAGCCAGCGTCGCCCACATTGCAGCAGCCTGATCCGGATAGGCGCGCGCAAAGTCGTTGAACTCCTCCCACGGGTACGCGCCGGTCTTGGGCGCAATCTCCGCGGCTCGATAGAAAAAGCCCGGCGTGGTGTAGAGCGCGTCCGCCTGGGGGCGCAGCGCCGCAGTCAGCAAGGCCAAGTCGTCGCCGATGATCGCGATTTTGTCCGCCGCCACCGCCGGGTGCGCGGCCAAAAAGTCGAAGGCACGACAACAATCCGCCACAATCCCGCGGTAGATATAGGTCTGCGGGTTGGCGATACCGGTGGTCAACAGACCGGGATAAGCCGCAGCGAAGGGCACATCCGCAAGGCGTCGCCCACGGTGGCGCAGCGCAAAGGTGACATAGTTCTGCCGATCCTCATAGGAACCGATGTGCACCACGCTGCCGTAGCCGCCGGTGTGGAGCAGGGTTGGGAAAGGACCGTCGCCATGGGGGACGGTCAAAAAGCCGAAAATCCGATAAGGGCCGCTGCTGGTCAGGCGAACATCATAAACCGCAGCGTGGTCGTTGCTGCGCAGCGGGTTGGGGGTGATCTCCGCGGCAATGGGCAAGCTCGCCAATTCGGACATCGCCGCGCCCCAATACACCGCAAAATCTGCCGGGGCAGTTGCACTGCTCATAGGTCCATTCTTACTCTCTGCTGGATGGGGCCGGGTTGGGAAGATGGGCGCGTCTTAGGCCGTCACGGGCACAGGCCTCAGCAAGTCGGCAAAGAATTCGTCCACGATGGCTGCGTGCCCGTAGCCATTGGAATCATGCCCATGCCCGGCATAGGCATAGAGTTGCTTTTGCGCCGAGCCGATGCGCCGATAGACTTCGTAGCCTGTCTCCGGCGGGCACACGTCATCGTTGAGGCCGATGTTGACAATGATGGGACAGCGGATGCGCTCCACGAAATTGTGACAGTCGTAATACGCCAGCGTCTCGGTCACCGCGTCGCGCGCGCCGGGGTGTAAGCGCAAATACTCGTTGATCTCCTCATACGGATAGGAGTGGGTCAGCGCAATGGCGTCAATCATCCCCGCCAAGTAGGGCGCTTGGGCTGCAGCCGCGGCGATCGCCGGGCACATGGACGCCGCCAGCAAAGTCAACGCGCCGCCCTGGCTCCCGCCCTGCACGCCGATGCGCGTGCCGTCCACCTCCGGCTGTGCCAGCAGAAAGTCAATCACGCGGAAGGCATCCACATAAAAGCCGCGGTAGCCGTAGGTATGGCGATCCACGATGTTGTAGGTCAAGAGACCGGGATAGCCGGGATTGAACCGAGCATTGGAGCGCAGCTTGCCGCGCGGGGCGACACCGAAGGTCGCGTATCCTTTGGCGGCATAGCCTTTGGGCAACGTCGGTTCGCTGATGTAGCCGGGATAGAAGACCATTGCAGGCAGCGGCTCGCGGCGTTGTCGGGGCAGGCAATACCACCCTGCCACGCGCACATGGTCCCAGCTGTCATAGTGTACCTCGAAGACCTCGACCGTAGGCGTCGAGCGCAACGGGACAGGTGTCACTGTGGCGTTGAGCGGGATGGACGCGGCACGCGCCAGCGTCTCTTCCCAAAAGGCGTCGAAGTCGGCGGGCTTGACCACCGCCGTCCCATAGTCAACCAGATTGCGCGCGCTCATATGCGGCGTCAGACTCCTTGTGGCGGGCAGCCCGGACAAGACCCAGGCCGCGATGGAGAAGAGGAAAGCCTACGTCGCGGACATCACCGGGCCTAGCCCTTGATCCCCGACATGACAATACCCTGGACAAAGAAACGTTGGCCCAGGAAGAAAACAACGATCACCGGGATCATGGACAATACGCAAGCCGCCATGAGCAGATGCTGCATGGGGTCGCCACCCACTTCCGGCGTTGCGTTGAAGAATTGCAGCCCCACCGATACGGTGAACTTCTCCGGGGAGTTAAGATAGATCAACGGGCCGAGGAAGTCGCTCCAGAGATCGATCATGGTGATGATGCTCAGCGTCGCCAAGACCGGTTTGCACAACGGCAACAAGATTTCCCAAAAGATGCGGAAATAGCCCGCGCCGTCTATGAGCGCGGCCTCGTCCAGATCGCGCGGCAGGGTCATCAAAAACTGGCGCATGAGGAAGATGGCAAACGCGCCGCCGCCGAACCACAGCGGAACCCACAACGGCAACAGCGTATTCACCCAACCGAAGTTGTAGAACAATACGAACTGGGGAATCAACGTCACCTGCGCGGGCAACATCAGCGTCGAGAGCGTGATGATGAAGAGCAGGTTGCGCCCGCGATACTCGAAGCGCGCAAAGGAATAAGCCACCAGGGACGCAGTTACCACCGTGCCGACAGTTCCCAGCACCACGATGATGGTCGAGTTGAGCGCCCACCGTTGCACCGGGATGCGCGGGATCACCAGGACCTGGTAGTAGTTCTCCCACTGGAAGTTTTGCGGAATAATGACCGGCGGATAGGCGAACATCTCCTGCGGCGTCTTGAGCGAACTCATCAATGTCCAAAAGATGGGAAAGCCGAACATGATGCAGAGCGCCAGCACGATCACATACAACACGGCGCGCCCGCTGCGATAGCGCACCAAATCCCAGAGAGAGCGTGTTGTCGTCGTGCGTTGAGCCAGTGTGGTCATGAACTCGATTCCTCGTCTATAACTCTCTACCGACACCCTTTAAGCCACGGGGAATCCGCGGCTACATCCCTCAATGCGCCGCGATCAACCACCCTCATAGTGGACCCACCGCCGCGAGAACCGTACCTGGACCCAGGTAAAGAACATCAGGATCACCGCCAGCACCCATGCCAGCGCGCTGGCATAGCCCAGGCGGAAATACTGGAACGCCTCGGTATAAATATGCAGCGCAAAGAACCAGGTCGCATAGGAGGGACCACCTTTGGTCGCCACCCATGCGGTGGTAAAGACCTTAAGCGACGCAATGATCGCCAAGACCACGTTGAAGAAGATGGTGGGCGTGAGCAGCGGCAACGTCACATTGCGGAACTTGCTCCACCAGCCTGCGCCGTCAATGTCCGCCGCTTCATACAGCTCCTGCGGCACGCCCTGCAACCCGGCAAGGAAGATGAGCATGGTGTTGCCGCCCACAGCAGCCCACACGTTGATCAAGATCACCGAATAGAGCGCAGAGCCGCGCGACGCCAACCAACCCGGCGGGTTCTCCACACCCAGATCGCGCAGGAAAGAGTTGATCGGCCCCAGGCGCGGTTGTAGAAGGAAGACCCACACGACCGCCAGCGCCACCGCGGGGATCAGATGGGGCATGAAGAAGATAGTACGATAGATGTTGGTGCCCTTGAGCTTCTGGTTGAGCATGATCGCCAACAAGAGCGCGCCGATGATGGCGGCGGGCACGTAAACCGCCGTGAAGGCAAAGGTGCGTCCCATGGACGGCCAAAAGAGACTGTCCCGCGTGAAGGCACGCACATAGTTGTCTAGGCCCAGCCACTTAGGTGTGCCGATCAGCTCGAAGGCGGTCAGGCTGTAATAGGCCGACACCAAGATCGGGCCGCCCCAAAAGATGATCAGCCCCAAAACCCACGGCAGCACAAATAGATACCCCCAAAGCGCGCGCGTAGTTTGGAACTTGGTGTGCGTCCCGACGATGCGCGCCAACAAAGAACGCTTTTGCCGCCGCGTGCCGGGGACATCAAGCCGGTTCTGTGCTACAGCCACCTGCTACCTCCTCTGTTTCGAACTCAACCCCTACACAGCCTCGAACTACTTCCAACATCTACCGACTCTATCAGCAACACCTTAGCCGCGGCGGATGGTCCAGTATGCCGGCGGCGCCTCCTGCCACTTGGGCATGGACAGCCCCGTCGGGTCGTAGACGATCTTACCCGCGCGCAGCGTGAACACACACTCCAGTTTCTTGTCACCGATCAACTTGGCCTTGCCGCAATCCACATAGCCGAACTCGCCGCGATGCAGCGCAAAGACCGCCACGTCCGCCTCTGCGCCCACCGAC
>CAKZVN010000028.1 GCA_937922105.1 uncultured Litorilinea sp. | reverse complement strand
AGTACCGATTTTACCCAGCTCACCCACCGCGGCGGCGCACGGGCAGACATCCCGGCGCCGCCGCTGCGCGCTTCCGCCCCGTACCACCACAGCCGCAGCCAAACAACCGGCAGGTCCCGCTCCGATTTGACCGAACGCCCTGCCTTCGGTACACTATCAATTTGTCTGCACAACATCCGCGCACCGCGGTCGCAGACCCGACCGGCAATCTTGCAAGCGGTAGACCACGGGTTCACCGGGAACAGTCGCGTGTTCGAGAGTTTAACCGACAAGCTACAGAGCGTCTTCGACAAACTCGCGCGCCAGGGCAAGCTCAGCGAGAACGATGTCAACGCGGCCCTGCGCGAGGTTCGTCTTGCGTTGCTGGAAGCCGACGTCAACTTCAAGGTCGTCAAAGACTTTATTGACCGCATCCGCGCGCGCGCCGTCGGCAAGGAAGTCATGGACAGCCTCACCCCGGCCCAGACCGTGGTCAAAATCGTCCATGACGAATTGATCCAATTGCTGGGCACGGCGGCGCCGTTAAACCTATCGGGGCAGCCCCCCCACGTCATCATGCTGGTCGGTCTCCAGGGCGCAGGCAAAACCACCATGGCAGCCAAACTCGCCCTGCGCCTGCGCAAGAGCGGTCAGCGCCCCCTCTTGGTCGCCGCCGACATCTACCGCCCCGCAGCCATCCAGCAACTGGAAATCCTGGGCAAACAGATTGACGTGCCCGTCCACAGCGAGGGGGTCTCCGTCCCGGCGCCCACCATTGCCAAGAATGCCCTACGCATCGCCCGTGAAAAGGCCTACACCACGGTCATCTTGGACACAGCCGGGCGCTTGCAAATTGACGACCGCATGATGCAAGAGTTGGAGCAGGTCCGCATGATTGCGCGGCCCAGTGAAGTGCTCCTGGTTGTAGACGCCATGACCGGTCAGGAAGCCGTCAACGTCGCCGAGGGCTTCAACAAGCGCGTGCCCATCACCGGTCTCATCATGACCAAAATTGACGGCGACGCGCGCGGCGGCGCGGCGCTCAGCGTGCGTCAAGTCACCGGTGTCCCCATCAAGTTCTTGGGCACCGGCGAAAAGCTCGTCGATTTGGAGCCGTTTCAGCCGGATCGCCTTGCCGGACGCATCCTCGGCATGGGCGATGTGCTCACCCTTATCGAGCGCGCCCAAGAACAAATTTCCGCCGAAGACGCCGCCGACGTAGAACGCAAGCTCCAAGAAGGCAATTTTGACTTCGAGGACTTCCGCGACCAACTGCGCCAGTTGAAAAAACTCGGCCCGCTCACCGACATCCTCGGCATGATTCCGGGCGTCAACCGCATGACCAAAGACCTGGACATGAATCTGGCGGAGGGTCAACTCAAAAAGACCGAAGCCATCATCAACAGCATGACCATCAAGGAGCGCCGCTCGCCCCATATCCTGGACGCCAGCCGGCGCCGGCGCATTGCTGCGGGCAGCGGCACGACCGTCCAAGATGTGAACACGCTGGTCAAGCAATTCCGTGAAATGCAAAAAATGATGAAGCAGATGGGTATCATGGGCGGCGGCAAAGGCAAACGCAAAGGACGCAGCGGCATGCCCAAAGGCTTCATGAACATGTTCGGCGGCATGAACTGACGGTTCTCGCAGCGGGAGCCGTCCGCGTAAAGATCCTAGACCCAATCAAGACCCACCCGGCGCGCAGCCAAGCCGGTTCGTTCATTCTAAGGAGAAAAAAGTCCGTGGTTCGTATTCGTCTGCGCCGCATGGGCGCCAAAAAGAAGCCGTTCTATCGCATTGTGGTCGCGCATAAAGAATCCCCGCGCGACGGTCGCTTTATCGAAGTGCTGGGCATCTATGACCCGCGCACGCAACCGGAGACCGTGGAAGTCAAGCGCGACCGCGTCACCTACTGGCTGAGCGTCGGCGCGCAGCCCAGCGACTCCGTTGCGCGCATGTTGCGCAAACTCAACCTGGTGGACGAGGCAGGCAAACCGGTTGCCACACCGGTCACCGAGTCCGCCGCCTAAACATCGGACCCCAACCATGGAAGAACTGGTGCGTTTCGTAGCCCAGTCGCTGGTCGAAGAACCGAACAGGGTCACCGTCTACCGCAAGGAAACACGGCGCACCACCATCCTCAAGCTGCGCGTCGCCCCTGGCGACACCGGGCGCGTCATCGGCAAAGGGGGACGGGTTGCCAACGCAATTCGCGCCGTGGTGAATGTGGCAGCGCGCCACCACGACAAGCCGGTGATCCTCGAGATTGACTGATGCTGCCCAGCGCGTGAATCGAACGGTCTCCGGGCGACGACGACAGCGGAAGCACGCCTTCCGCTGTTTTGTTCGTCTCGATGTCCAAACACCCTGATCCATGCCGACATCCGCATCCAAACGCCGCACCACCACCTATCTCCATCGCAACCGTCGCGTCCGCGTACCAGACGGTCACCTCGCCGTCGGCTACATCGTCGGCGCACACGGCCTGCGCGGTGAAGTGCGCGTGGAACTACACACCGACTTTCCCGACCGCTTCGTGCCCGGTCTACGCGTCTATCTCGGTGAGGAGTTGGAACCGATTGACGTGCAACACGCGCGCCCCCACCAAAACCAGCTCTTGCTCCTCCTCGACGGCATCCACAACCGTGCCGCCGCCGAAGAGTTGCGCGGTCTCTGGCTCTTTATTCCCGACGAGCAAGCAGCCCCCCTCGAGGAGGACACCTACTTCGTGCATGACATCATCGGTCTGCGCGTCGTAACCGATGACGGGCGCGCGCTGGGAAAAATCACCGAAGTCCTCATCACCGGCGCCAACGATGTCTACGTCGTGCAGGACGCATCAAAGCGCGAAGTGCTGCTGCCCGCCATCGCCGACGTAGTCCGCCTTGTGGACCTGGACGCAGGCGAAATGACCGTCACGCTGCTACCGGGATTGCTGGACGAATAGATGCTGCCGGTTCCCTCTACACCCACGATTGACAGCGCGCACACAACGCGCTATCTTACACGCAGCGCAGAGTGAGCCGGCGGCAAGCCATTGCATCGCCCCATGCCAGGACCCAAGTTGTGGACGACAAGGCGTACCGAGTTGCGCTCAACAAAGTCGCAGGGATCGGCCCCGTGCGCACGGCGGCTCTGCTCGCTGCCTGTGGCTCGGCAGAGGCTGCCTGGCACGCTTCCATTCGACAACTCAAGGATGCCGGTCTCGACCGTCGCGCGCTGGAAAATCTCCTCCAGGCACGCCGCGACCTGGACGTAGCCGCCGAATGGGAGCGGGTCTGCCGGGCTGGTGTCCGTGTCCTCACCCTGGACGATGCCGACTACCCCGCCAACCTGCGCCAGATCGACGCGCCCCCGCCGCTCCTCTATGTGCGCGGTGAACTCCAACCCAACGACCTTTGGGCGGTTGCCGTCGTCGGCACGCGGCGTGCCAGCGTTTATGGACGCGAAGTCGCCCACACCCTGGGCCGCGACTTAGCCGCCGCCGGGGTCACGGTCGTCAGCGGCTTGGCGCTCGGCATCGACACCATCGCCCACCAGGCTGCCCTGGATGCCGGTGGGCGCACCCTTGCCGTGCTGGGCAGCGGCGTGGATCAGATCTATCCACCCACCAACCGCGGTCTAGCCCAGTCCATCGTTGCGCAAGGCGCGCTCATCAGCGAATACCCGCTGGGCGCACGCCCGGAAGCAGGCAACTTTCCCCCGCGCAATCGCGTCATCAGCGGGCTGAGCAAAGGGGTCATCATCGTGGAGGCAGGGGAGCGCAGCGGCGCGCTCATCACAGCACGCTTTGCCGCCGAACAAAACCGCGACGTCTTTGCCGTGCCGGGCAGCATCCTACATCCGGGCAGCGTGGGCTGCAACACCCTCATCCAGCAAGGTGCCACGCCCCTGCTCTCCAGCCAAGATGTCTTGCAACAACTTAACTTGGCCCAACTGGGCGCACAACGCGCCGCGCACGCCGTCATCGCCGCCGACCCGCAAGAAGCCCAATTGTTACACTTTCTGACACGCGAACCGTGTCATGTGGACGAACTGGTCC
>CAKZVN010000027.1 GCA_937922105.1 uncultured Litorilinea sp. | reverse complement strand
GATTTTATGATAGTGCGGTTCGCCATATCGTTTGACATAAGACGGGTTATCTGTCAATCTACCGGTGGCGGCGCGCCCGCTCGCGCCATATTTGCCGGAGAGTAAGCCGCCGCCTAGCGGGCTATAAGAGATCACGCCCATTTGTTCGGCCGCGGCGAGGGGTAAAATCTCTACTTCGGCCTGGCGCTTGGTAAGGTTGTACATGGGTTGGATGACCTCGAACCTAGACCAACCGTGGCGCGCGCTGATGCCTAGCGCAGTGGCGATCTGCCATGCGGCCCAGTTGCTGACCGCAGGGTAGAGGATTTTGCCGTCGCGCACCAGGTCTTCGAGACCGCGCAACGTTTCCTCGATGGGGGTGTCGCGGTCGAAGTGGTGGACGAAGTAGACATCAATGCGGTCGGTTTGCAAGCGGCGGAGGCTGGCTTCCGCTTGTAGGCGAATATGGCGACGCGAGAGACCACGGTCGTTGAGACCGGGTCCCATAGGCGAACAGACCTTTGTGGTGATGACCAACTCGTCACGTTTGCCGCGCATGAGGCGACCCAGGATTTCTTCGGCGCGCCCACGACCGTAGGAGTTGGCGCAATCGAAGAAATTGATGCCGGCGTCCAGACACGCGGCGAACATGGCGGCGGACGTGGCTTCGTCGGCGTCGCCGCCGAATGACATGGTGCCGAAGCAGAGGGAGGAGACTTTGACGCCGGTGCGTCCGAGTGGTCGGTATTCCATGGGGAACTCCTCTTTCCTGGGTTGGTGTGGTATACGCCGCCGGCAGCGCATACATAGCCTCTGAGCGTTGACCCGGGCATGGTACAACAGGTATGGCGGATGGAAAAATCAAAGGCGGCTTATCGTACGAAGGTGTGAATGTAAAAATTTATCAACGGGTAAACGTGTGAATGGGAGAACGCGTGAATGTTCAAGACAATTTTGATGGCGACGGATGGATCGCCCGCAGTGGAGAGGTTGTTGGTTTTTACCGAGCACATGGCGCGTCGTACCGACGCACAGGTGATCGTGGTGCATGCCTATGAACTGCCCAAGAGTTATGAATGGACAGAGGGGTACGCGCAACTGGCGGACGGCTATGCGGCAGTAGCGCAGGAGGTGGTGGACGACGCCGTCGACGCGCTGGTCAAGAGCGGTATCAACGCGACGGGAGATGTGCGCATCGGGCCGGCGGCTGCGGCGATTGTGGAAGCGGCGCGGCTGCACCAGGTGGACTTAATCATCATGGGGGGACGCGCACAAAAACAGGAGTCGGTGACCGAACAATTGCTGGGCAGTGTGAGTTCGGCGGTATTACGCTTCACCTACTGTCCGGTTTTGGTCGTGCCTTAGGGATTGGCGAAGATGCGCGGCGATTGCGAGGCCAGAGAGGGCTGCCCCCTCTACGCGGGGACCGCCAAAAGCGTCACCGCCGAAGTAAATGGGGGCTGGTGTGTTGGTGAAAAGGAAGCGCTGGGGATGGAGTTGGGTGGGCAAGGCATAGCGCCACCGTTTCACCTCGATTGCTTGGACGGTTGCCTTCCCCAGCACTGTTGTCAACTCCGGCAGGAGTCGCGCGACGATAGCGTCGTCGTCCATCTGGTAATGTTGCGCGCTGAAGTCCGGGTTGGCATGGACAGTGACAATATGTGCGTGCGGGGAGATGCCTTTGCGGTGGTTGTCGGCGACCCAAGTCACGATGCCGTCAGGCGTCTGGCGTGCCCCCGGGTGAGGTAAATCGGGCGGGGTGTCGAGACGTAAGAGTAGACACAGGCAGGGCGCGTACGTGACGGCGCGCAGGGCATTCTCGCTTTCCGGGTCGAGATGCAGGCCGTTGGTCTCCAGCAGGGCAAGGGTCTGGGGCACCGGAGGCGTCGCAACCAAGATGTCGCAGGTGAAGTGTTTGCCTTGTTCGGTCGCCAGTCGCCATTGCCCTGCCTCAACCGAGAGTGCCGTGATACGCTGTCCGGTGTAAATGTGTGCCCCTGCCTCGCGCACTTCGTCGGCAATATGTCCGGCAAGGGCGTTCATGCCGCCATAGGCGGCGAAGCGGGTATAACCGGCGGGCTTGTGAATGTCAATGCTCCCGTCGCTCCAGTGGGTTGCCCATTCGAAGATCCAACCGTTGAGACGCCATTCCTCCACGTAATCGGCGAATTCGGTGGTGCGCACGGTGAAGAACTGTGCGCCGTGGTCGGCCCATCCGTCGCCCATGCGCCGGGTCGCCATGCGTCCTCCGACGCTGCGTCCCTTGTCAATCAGGGTGAGGTGCGTGCCGTGTTCCGGCAGCGCCAGCGCGGTCATCAAGCCGCAGATACCCGCGCCGAGAATCGCAATACGAGCAGGGGATGCCGGGAAACCGGTTCTACCGGGAGGTTCCTCCTCACGAGTCATCATAGGTCAAGCGCTCCTGTCTTGCCCTGGGACCAGGCGGCGAGGATAGCGGTGGCAGCCTGGTCGGCAGATTGTGCATTGGGGGGAAGGCGCAGCGGGACTTTGTCCCACAGAGGAGTGGCGACCGCACCCGGACGCACGACCAGTATTTTACGTTTTCGTTCTTCTTTTGCCAAAGCGTCGGCAAAGGCCTCCAAACCGGCTTTGGCTGCGGCGTAGGCGCTGAAGCCGGGGAGACGCAGACGCTCGTGCAGCGCACCGATGTAAATGAGCGTCGCATCCGGGGCTAATAGGGGCAACGAGTGCCGTGTGGTCAGGTAGGCGCCGGTGAGGTTGGCATCGAGGATGCGCTGCCAATCGGTGGCTGACAAGTCGGCAACTCTGGTCGAGAGAATGTCTCCCGCCGCGTAGATCATCAGGTGGATGCTGTCCGTATGTTGGGCTGCGGTATAAACTGCTTGGGCAATAGAGTAGTCGTCGGCAATGTCGGCTTCCAGGGGGATATAGGCTGGAGAGTCAATGGTGTGCGCTTTGCGTGCAGCGCCGACGACTTTGTGCCCCTCGTGCAAAAGGGCCGTCACCAGGGCGCGACCGATACCGCCGGTCGCGCCCCAGACAAGTGCATTCGCCATAGAGGAATTACACCCCACGCACTAACTGCATGAATTCGCGGCGGCGCTCGGTGTCGCTCTGGAAGAGACCGCGCATGGCGCTGGTGAGGGTGGTGCTATTTTGCTTTTGCACCCCGCGCATCATCATGCAGAAATGCGCGGCTTCCGCCATCACGGCAACCCCCTTCGGTTGCAGAATTTCCACCAGCGCGTCAGCAATCTGATTGGTGAGACGCTCTTGGACCTGTAACCGACGGGCGAAGACATCGGTGATGCGCGCCAGCTTGCTCAGACCGATGATCTTGCCGTCGGGGATATAGGCTACGTGCACCTTGCCGTAGAAGGGCAACATGTGGTGCTCGCACAGGGAATAGAATTCGATGTCCTTGACGAGCACCATTTCTTGACCGTCGTCCTCGAAGACGGCATCGTTGATGACACTGTGCAGATCGGTGCGATAGCCGCTGGTCAAGTCGTCCAGCGCTTTTGCCACGCGCAGCGGTGTGCGAATCAGACCGTCACGGGTGGGATCTTCCCCCAAACGCACCAGCATGCGCTCGATGAGAGCCTCGAATTCGGCATCATAGACCTCTTTGGCAGGTGTCTGCTTGGGCAGAGTTTGGCTGCCGTTGGTGTGTGTGCCGTTGCCGTTGGTGCCGTTGCGGTGGGGCTTGTGGTAGCCGTTGGATACCGTTTCGATAGGTTGGGGCAACGTCAAGCCATTGGGAGCGAACTTCATAGGGAAACAATCTCCATTTCTGTGTTGGTGAAACCGTCTGCGATGGCGCGCAGCGTGCGATGTTCGGTTGGGTGAATCCAGTCCGGTGCTACATCTGCGCACGGGACTGCGACATGGGCAAAGCGTAGCAAGTCCGGGTGGGGCAGAACCGGTGTATTGCTCTCCAAACTCGGTTGTAGCGGGTCGTGGACAAGAATGAGGTCCAGATCAATCGCTACTGCGCCCGTCTTGTCCGACCCGTTGCGGCGCCGTCCCAATTCGTCTTCGATGCGACGTAACCACTCTTTGAGTTGGGCAGGCGAAAGGGATGTCTCCAACACCAGCGCTGCGTTGAGATAGCTGCCGCCGTGCGACTTGCCAAGGTCGTCCTGGGTATTGACGGCTTCGGTGCGATAGACACGGCTTATATTGACGAGGGCGGGGTCACCTGTCGCCCGCAGGCGGGCAAGTAAACGGGCGATATTTGTTTGAGCATTTTCATTTGAACCGACGGCGACAAGCGCTTGCATAGCCGGATTGATGTGCATGGTTGACTGCGCTGCGTTGATCTGTTTCTCGGACAAAGTGTAGCCGCCGGGCGCTTCCTGTGCAGTACCCGTGCTTACCATCTGCCGATAAAGATTGTGCAAATACTAGACAGATATTGTGCGTTCCTGGACGAGGTCGGCGACCAACATACCGGAGAGAGTAACCATGGGTACACCACCGCCGGGATGGGTGGTGCCGCCGGCAAAGTAGAGACCACCAATATGCGGGGAACGGTTGTGGGGACGGCGAAAGGCGTTCAGGGGGTTGTTGGAGGAGATGCCGTAGAGCGCGCCGCGATAGGCGCCGGTGCGCGTGGCAATATCGTGTGGCGTGAGAATGTGCTCGGTGGCGATGGCGCCGCGGATGTCGATCCCCTTGCGAGCTAGGGTGGCGAGTACTTGGTCGCGATAGGTCTGGGCTTGGGTGGTCCAGTCGTAGCGATTGCTGACGGCAGGCGCGTTGACCAAGATGAACCAATTCTCGCAGCCGGGCGGCGCATGGTCGGGGTCGGTCTTGGACGAGATCGCCACGTAGATGGTGGGGTCGGTAGGCGGAATCCCGCGCCCGAAGATGTCGTCGAATTCGCGGCGATAGTCCGCGGTGAAGAAGATGTTGTGATGGGCTAGTTGCGGGTGGGTGCGTTCTACGCCGAGGAGAAGGATAAAGCCCGAGCAGGAGGTCTCTTGGTTAAGCAGCCGTGCGCGTAGGCCGGCGGGGACGACTTCCGGCGGCAAGAGCTTGTCGTAGACCGTGGCAACGTCAACATTAGCGATGACGGTGCCCGCGGGGATGAATTCCGGGCGGACACCGGAACCGGCGGGCGCGTCGAGGTAGACACCGCGCACGCTGCCGTTCTCGACGGCGATCCGGCTGACGCGTGTGCCGGTACGCAGCTGGACGCCTAACTCGGTCGCCAAACGGGTGAGCGCTTCAGCGATCCGGTAGATGCCGCCGCGCGGATACCAGACGCCGCCGGTTAGCTCAACGTGGGCGATGACAGCCAGGGTTGCTGGCGCGCGGTAGGGGCTGGCACCCACGTAGGTGGCGAAGCGTCCTAGCAACTGGCGCAGTCGCGGGTCGCGCACGTGGCGGCGAATTGCCTGGTCCAGTGTTGACCAGGCGTCCACTTTGAGCATGTCCCAGGGGGGGACACGCAAAAAGGATGTCGGTGTGGGAGGCTGGTCGTAGATAAACACCGGGCCGGTGACGCGGTGGATTTCCGCGGCGTAGGCCAAGAAGCGCAGATAGCCGGCAACGTCACGGGGTTCCCATTGCGCGATGGTCGCGGCCATCGCAGGCCAGTCGCGGCTGGCATCGAGGACGCTGCCGTCCGCGTAGAAATAGCGGGTCAGCGGTTCCAGGGGTTGCAGATCGAGGTAATCTTCGAGATGCCTGCCGGCGGAGGCAAAGAGCGTCTCAAAGACGTGGCGCATGGTGATAACCGAGGGACCGGTGTCCCAGCGATAGCCGCGGTCGCTGATCTGGGACATCTTGCCGCCTACGGTCGTGCTCTGTTCGAGCACCGTCACAGCGCGACCGGCAGCCGCAAGACGAATGGCAGCAGCGAGACCGCCGATGCCGGCGCCGATCACGATCACGGGGGCTGGATCAATGGTGGTCATAGGCGGTTCCGTGGGAGACAACGGCGCGCCGCCCTTTCCAGGTCGGACCACCGTGACGCAAGTGATTCCAGAGTGCGTGCAGGGCGATGGCACTCATGAAGAGAACGGAGAGGGGCATGAGCAGGGCATCGGCAAGTCGTTGGCGGGCAATGTAAGCCGTGACCCCGCGTAGACCAATGCCTGCAGCTACCAACAGACCTGCCAACATAGCTTGCAGGGGTTGGCCCTCTGCGAGCGCGTGAAGAAGCCAGAGGACCGGTACAACAAAGAGGCTCAGGTGAAAGAGCATGGAGGCCAAGACAAGCGCAACCGATCCGGCATGGGCGGCGACAATGTTTTTGCCGAGTCCGGTGACGACTTCGGGGAACGAACGGTACATGCGGCATTCCAGTAGGTCTGCGCCGTCCACCATGCGTAATCGCAGTCCCTGGCGCTTAACCTGGAGGGCGAGATGGACGTCGTCCAGTACCTTGTGGGCGACGGAAGTATGCCCACCGATGCGGTTGTAGGCAGCACGGCGAAAGAGCAGGCATTGGCCGTTGGCCGCGGCTGCGCCGTGCATGAGCGGTGAATGTGCCCAACGGATGGGTAGGTAGGCGAGGAGGACAAAGGACATGAGCGGGACTGCCAGCCGTTCCGCCCAGGTTTCCATGCGCTGGGTGGGCCAGACGGTCAACAGGTCTGCGCCGACCTCCTGTTGATGGGCGATGAGCGCGGTGAGCGCGCCGGGACGCCAGCGCACATCGGCATCGGTGAAGACAAGGTATTCCCCCCGGGCGTGCTGGGCGAGTTGGTGGCACGCCCAACTCTTGCCCAGCCAACCGGGCGGCAAGGGCGCGCCGTCCAGCAGGGTGAAGCGCGGATCGTTCCATCCCGCAGCGAGCGCTTCGTCGCGCGTGCGATCTTGCGAGCCGTCGTCCAAGACCAGGAGTTGGAAGGCAGGATAGTCCTGGGCCAACAGGTCACGGACGATGCGCCCGATGTTGCCGGCTTCGTTGCGCGCGGGGATGAGAACCGATACGGTTGGGGTGTGGGTGAGCGGGCGCGGCTTGAGGTGCGGAAAGTGACGCAGGTTGTGAAGCGCGGTGAGCCACATGCCCAGTAAGGCGACTGGGATGAACCAGACAAGAGACCAGAATAACGTGCTCATGGGCCGGCTCTGCGTAACAACGAGGGCGGCGTAGCAAGGTCTGCCCTGTGTTTCCATGCCACAATGGCTAAATTGCCCAGCGCAATGGCGCCCGCGGTCGTGGGGTCCGGGCGCTGCATGAGACCGTTCCAGGATGCAGGCGCCAGCGTGACGTAGGCAAAGATGGCGCTACATGCCAGGACGACTGCCCAGCCGTTTGCGCCCAGGAGCTTCGTTCCCAAGAGGAGTGCGAGGCCACCGATGGTGGGGCCTTCCCAGGCGGTGAGGCCGGTCCAGATTCCCATGCTGACCGCGACGGCTTTGCCGCCGCGACCGCGCAGAATGGGGGAGAAAGCATGTCCCAGCACCGGGGCTAGCGCCACCGGGATCAGCCACGGGCCGCTGATCCCGGCGTAGAGATAGGCCGCACCTACCGGCAGCGCGCCCTTGAGCACGTCCAACAGAAAGGCGACCGCGGCGGAGAGTCTGCCGCCGGCGCGCCAGACGTTGGTCGCGCCGGGATTGGCGTCACCGACTTGGCGAATGTCTCGGCCCAACCAGAGCACCCCGACCCAAAGTGAGAAGGGGAGTGCGCCGGCAACAAAGCCAAGCATCGTCCAAAGGAACTGCTGGAGGGGGACCATAGGAGTTGGTTAGACTGCTTGGGCGAACTGGTCGCGACGGCTGTCACGCAAGTGACGGCGCCACGCAACGGCAACGAATAGACCCATCGCAACGAAGCCCCAAAATGCCGGTCCCGGCATATTCCAGAAAAAAGCGAGACCGATGGTCTGCAAGGCCCAGGTGAGGGTATAGATCACCAAGAACGGGCGCACCGGCAAGGCAGGCGGCTGTGCTGCCACGGTCAAGACGACCGAAGCCAGGAACCAACCGGCGAAATTGAGCCAGGGAATGCCGTAGTAGCCGCCGTCTTCGGCCCAGTGCCAGAAGTTCCAGCCGACCATTTGCGGATCGAGGAAGAGGTCCCAGGCGGTCATGGCGAGGCCCGCAACGATTACCTGGAAAAGTGGATGACTGGGAGCCAGCAATTGACCGATGACCCATGCCGCAGGCAGCATCATGAGCCAAGCCAGCGGAATGATGGCGGGTACGCCTGCAACTTGGGGCTGAAGCAGGGGGGTGTAGTCGTAGTGGCTGAAAGGAAAGCCGGTGGTGCTGCCCAAGTACTCAACGCCCCAGGAGCCGGTAATCACCACGGCAATAATGCGTAGCGTGGCGCGCAGGGATGTGTTGCGCACCAGGATCACAATGTTGGCTGCGGCAAGCACGATAACGTTGACGGTGATAATCCACGGCAGGGTCCAGTCGCCCACGGTCCACAGCAAGATGGGGACGCTGATCATGCCGAGAGTCCAGGCAGCAATGAGCCAGCCGGCACCGGCGAAGCTCTGCGCCAACACACGGGAGAAAGGAATGGTAGCAGTCTGATTCAGATTCATGGAGCGTTTCCGTTTTCAAGAGAGAGCAACGTTCGATTGACCGGGTCCGGTTTGACCGGGGTGCAGTCCGACGCGCGCAAGGGTGATGAGTCTTCCACCTGCGTTGGTTGGACTAGGAAATCGGCGAGCATGGCTAAGCTGTGGCGACTCTCGGCGCAGTTGCCGCGGATGAGGTCATGGTCGGCTGCGGCGATGTGCAACGCGGCCAAATTCGGCAGGCGGGCCGCCAACTGGAGCGTTTCACGAAGATGCGCCACCGGGTCGTGGCGGCCCTGCAGAATGACGGTGCGACATGTCACCTGCGGGGCAACCCGATAGGCTGCGCGTCCCAGGTTGCGCACTTGCGCCAGAGCATCCACCGGAATAGGGAGTTCACGGATTTGGCTTTGGATAGCCGGATCATCCAGGTCTACATCGTCACCGAGGACGCGCCGCAGAGAAGCGCGCAACTCAGCCTGGCTAAAATCGGCTTTGCGAAAGGGGCGTAGCCGCTTGAGAAACGGGCGAGCCAGCGGGAAAAGTAAGTCCACGGTACATTGATGGGCGCGCCAGAAAGGCGAGATGAGCGCCAGCGCCGTAACCGGGCGTACTTGCGCCGCCAGCAGCACAAGCGCTGCGCCCATGGAGTTGCCGACCAGGGCGACGCGTGTCGTTTCAGCGTCGGCTCGGTCTATGGCTTCGATGACGACTTGCAGCCAGTCGTCCCACCGATATGCGCCGATGGTCGCAATCTCCGGCCCGAAACCGGGGAGGAGCGGGGCGTGCACCGTGATCCCGCGGCTGTACAGCAGTTCGCCCAACGGTCGCATTTCCGCCGGTGTACCGGGGAAGCCGTGGATCAACACGACCGCGTCAACGCGGCTGCGGTCCGTCCCGGAAAATGGTGGTTCAGGCGCTGCGCGAGGAGACGCGGACCAGAAGAAGGGGGCGTGTTGCGGCGCGGCGTACGGGCGAAGTTGCATCAGGATCACTCGGTTAGCCGAGGCGGACGCCGTAGTCGCGCGCGGCGTAGTCGTATAGCATGGAAGAGGCGGCGGTCGCCACCGCGGTGGTCAATCCCTGATAGGCCGGTTTGATGGCGCTTAATTGGATGAGAAAGCGGATCGAACCGAAGGAGATGTGACCGTAGAGGCTCCAACGTTCCTGCCGTTCGAGTAGAGTGAAGTCCGCGGTGAACTCCGGGAAAGCTTGGCTGAGATGAGCGGCGGCGGCTTCCAGGTCGTCTACCACAAAGCCTAGGTGGTGAATGCGGCTGGGGGCCGGCGGGGCCAATGGCGCATCCGGGTTGAAGTCGAAGAGGAAGAGCGCCGTATTGCCGCTGGTGACGACCGTGAGGTGTTCGTCATCACGCACAACGGTGAGGCCTAACCCCTCGCTAAAGAAGCGCCGGGCGGCGGCGCGGTCTTCCAACGCGAGAGCGAGGTGGTCGAACCCGAAGTTGGTAAAATGTCGCCGGGGCTGGGTGCTGGGATTTGCCAGTGCCAGCGGTTCGGCGGTTACCGCAAAGTCGGCGTCACCATAGTGCTGGAGAATCTCGTACAGAAACATGTCCGGATAGATGAGATCGTGACCCTTGCGCACGGAGAGGCGGTGATTGTGGCGGATGTGCGCGGGAAGCAACTGCTCCAGCGCCAGATGCACGACATCGTGCAGGGGGACTTGACCGCTGTAGGTGGCGGTTTCGTTAACGGTCATGCGGACAAGCGTGGTGTCCGGTGTAGGATGTGACATGGTGGCGTGGTCCTTGCTGGGTGCCGAATTAGACGCGCTTGCGGGCTAGGTCCTGTGCAACGACTTGGGCAGCGTTGCGACCTGCTGCGCCCATGATGCCCCCGCCAGGATGGGTGCTGGCGCCGGTGAGGTAGAGCGCCGGGATTGGACCGCGATAGTTGGCGAGGGTGATTGCCGGGCGCAACATGAACATTTGGTCAATGGACATCTCCAGATGCATGACGTTGCCGCGCAGCAGACCCAACTCGCGCTCCAAGTAGAGCGGGTGCTCCACCAGCCGTCCGATCACGGCGTCGCGCACATTCGGCGCATATTCAGCCAATTTGTCCAGCATGGCGTCGGCGACACGGTCTCCGATGTTGTCCCAGCTTTCACCTGACGCCAATTCGTAAGGATAGTACTGCCCCCACAAGAAGAGAGTATGCTTGCCGGGCGGAGCCAGGGTCGGGTCTGCAGCCGAAAAGGTCATGGCGATCAACGCCGGGTCGCGGGATGGGCGACCGGACAAATAGTCGGCGTAGGCGCGCTCCAGGTAGGGCAGATCGGGACAAATGAACTGGATGGCGACGTGTTGCGGTCCGGGGCTGCCGTCCGCCGGTGAGGGCAGCGCGGTGTAGTTAGGCAACTCGTGCATGGCAAAGCGCACGATCATGCCGAAGCCGTTGCCGATGCGGCTGCGCTCAAGGAGTCGTTTGCTCTGTGCCGGCGCGTCGCCGTTGAGCATGGATAGGGTGGTATGAATGTGCGCGCCGGAGACGACGGCGCGGGCTGTGATGGTCATGCCGCCTGTGGTTTCGATGCCGACCGCGCGCCCTTTGCGTGTGAGGATTTTCGCCACCGGCGCGCCTGCGATGATGTGCCCCCCGTGGGCCTGGATCATGCGCGCCAACGCCTGGGTCAACATGCCCGACCCGCCCCGTGGACGTTTCATGCCGCTATGATGATACATGGGATGCCAGAGGGCAAAGGGGGCAGAGATCGGCTCCCCGGGGGGCGGGCCGGACTGCGCAGCCATCCAGGCGATGGCAGCCTGGATGCGCGGGTCGGTGAACGATTGGCGCAACACTTGCCCGTAACCGCGCAACACGTCCGACAATTGCACAAAGCGATCCTGGGCCGCGGCGGTGGTCCATAGCAGGTTTCGTAGAAGGTTGCCGCTGGTGGGCGGTTCGAGGAAGGCATTGACCATGCCGCGCGCCAACGGTTCCCAGCGTTGGATAAAGCGGCGATAGGCGTCCGCGTCGGCGGGGCTGATGGTCGCAATGCTTTCACAGGTACGGTCCACGTCCTTCCAAATGGTGAAGTGCGAACCGTCCGGGAAGGGGGCGAAGAACAAGGGGTCCAGGTCAATGTATTCCAGACCGTAGCGGGTGAGCTGGAGGTCCTGGACGATGGGTGTGTGATGGATCAGAATGTGGGCGGAACCGCCCAGGTCGAACTTGAAGCCGGGAATGATTTCCTCGGTGACGACGGCGCCACCGACTGTATGGCGGCGCTCGACGACGATTACTTTGTAGCCCGCAGCAGCAAGATAACCGGCGCAGACGAGGGCATTGTGGCCTGCGCCGATGAGAACAACGTCACAGTCTGTCATGGATGTCCGTGTCCGACTTCAATCCGTAGGTATGTCCGGCGCGCTCCGGCAAGCGAGCGATCTGGGCGTCATGTGGCACACGCTGTCGTTGTAGCGCGCCTATCGCTTTGTGGCGCATGATACCACGAGGCCCCTGAAGCTGGACAAAAGCTAGACTACAATTAGACACGGCTTTCTCCGGCGCCGGCTAGGCGAAAGCTTGTTTGTAGACTTCCAGCGCACGAACGCGGGCGAACTGGTGATCAATGATGGGGTGCGGGTAGTCTTGACCGATGATACAGCGCACGCGACGCTGGTCGGCTGCTGAGAGTTGCCAGGGTGCGTGGATCTGCTTTGGCGGGACTGCCGACAACTCCGGGACCCAACGACGCACGTAGTCTCCGGTGGGGTCGAACTTCTGCCCCTGGCTCACCGGGTTGAAGATGCGGAAGTAGGGTGCAGCATCGGTGCCGGTTCCCGCGGCCCACTGCCAGCCGCCGTTGTTGGCTGCGGGATCGCCGTCAAGCAAGTGCTGCATGAACCAGCGTTCTCCCCAACGCCAATCAATGAGAAGGTCTTTGACCAGGAACGAGGCGACCACCATGCGGGCGCGATTGTGCATCCACCCGATGGCGCGCAGTTGGCGCATGGCGGCATCCACAAAGGGATAACCGGTACGACCTTCGCACCAGGCCGCAAAGGCTGCTTGGTCGTTGGCCCAACGGATTTTGTCGTATTCGGGGCGGAAGCTCCCGCCACGCACGTGGGGAAAGCGATCCAGGATGGTGATGTAGAAGTCACGCCAGATCAACTCGTCGAGCCAGACTTGCGCGCCGCGGCGCGCCGGTTCATCGGCAGCCTCTGCCTCGGCGCGATAGGCGGCGAGCGCTGCGCGGCGCGGGGAGAGCATGCCGAAGCGTAAGTAGGGCGAGAGCTGCGACGTGCCGTTGAGATCAGGACGGTCGCGGTCTGTGGCATAGCGAGCGATAGGCGCCTCTGCACCCTCGGTGAAGGCTGCCAGTCGGCGGGCTGCTGCGCGCTCACCTGGCGGGAACTCGGGCCCTGGTGGCGGGGCGGATGCCGGCAGGGTATCGCTCTCCGGAAATGCCGGTGTGGAAAGTATGACCGGCGCAGGCAATGGCTTTACCGCCTCGGCGCGGAAGGTTGCTTTCCAGCGGCGGCTGTAAGGCGTGAAGACGGTGTATGCGCTGCCATCGTCCTTGACTACTGCACCGGGGGGGAGAATGGCAGGGCTGGACACAAGATGTAGCGGATAGGTTGCCGCAATCGCCTGGTCGCGTGCTTTGGCGTAGGGTGAGTAATCTGTCTCGGCGTAGATGCGAATGGTTGCGGCGGGGGCACACACCCGCAACTCCTCGACGATTTGGCCCAGAACAGCAAACGGAGTCCCGTGGCGGATTACGAGCCGGCTGGCGCGCGTTGCTAGGTCCGACTGCAACAACGCCAACCCGCCCAATAGGAACCCCAGACGGCGGTCGGACGTGTATGCAGAGCCGGTGAGGGCCGGGTCAATGATGTAAAGCGGTAGCACCTGATCGCTCCAGCGCATGGCAGCATGGAGCGCATGGTTGTCGTCCAGGCGCAGGTCGCGACGAATCCACCAGATGGCGATCTTCATGGGTGAGCGCTGGGGCTAGGCGTGGATACTTTCGATAGCGTCCTTGACAACCTGGGCCGAGCGTCGGAGCGCAGCGTGTTCGTCCGGGGCGAGCGGCTGCCAAAGGGTTGCCACGTTGCCCTGTCCACCGACCAGATGGGGAAGAGCAATGGTGACGTCCTTGACCCCTTCCACCTCAGCGATGGGCGCGCAGACGGTCAAGATCGAGCGCTGATCGCGCAGGATCACATTGACGATGCGGGCCAAAGCTGCGCCGATACCGTAGTAGGTTGCGCCCTTGCCCTGGATGATCTGATAGGCGGCACGGCGGACGCGCGTGTCAATCTCTTGGCGCTCGGCTTCCGCGAGGACGATGCCTTGGTCGCGGCAATAGTCCTCCAACGGGATGCCGCCGATATCGACGCGCGACCAAGCCAGCACCTCGGAATCACCGTGCTCGCCGAGGACATAGGCGTGGACGTTTTGGGCATCGACGCGCAAGTAGGAGCCGAGGAGGGTGCGGAAGCGCGCCGT
>CAKZVN010000026.1 GCA_937922105.1 uncultured Litorilinea sp. | reverse complement strand
GGAAAGCCGTAGCCCTGGTGTACGTCGGGCATGGCAATGGCATAGCCCACAATGCCCGGCAGCATGGTGGCATTCACCAGTTGCTGCACGCTGATGTCGGTGAGCGCTTGTTCCAACAATTCGCGGCTGGCGTAGATGCGCGCAGGCACGCGCATGCCGTCACGATAGTCTTGGCTGATCTCCCAGACGAATTCGTCCAGGCGGGTTAAATCTTTCAAGCGGATCATGGGGTTGCTCCTTCCGACCTTTCCCCAGAGGTAGCGCTGTACCAGTGGCGAAGAGCCGGATGTGTCTCAGATATCGAAAAAGACCTGGGCGTGCCAGCCTTGCGCATCAGCCTGTACCTGGAGTTGGTGATAGGTGACGGCTTTGATCTGGACGGCAGGCGGCGCAGTCGGCGGATAGCCGCAGACAATGGCTTCCAAGTGGGTGTGCGCCCAGCGCGTCACGGTGCAGTCGGTATAGAGCGCGCCTGTGGTCTCATAGAGATAGAGCAATTCGCTGAGCCAGTCTACCAGTAAACTCTCCCCGTCCAACGAATCCACGCGGACGCGCTGGGTTTGGGCCGGGCGTGTTGTGTCCGGCGGCACGCGCAGCAGGCTGAACATCCCGCGCGCCGCGCAGGCAAAGAGTTGTTCAGGCGCATCAGCCTGGACGCGCAGCCCGATCTCTGCGGTATGGTCCAGTTCCTCAAAGCGGCAAGTGGTCATGGTTGCTGATGGCTTGGGGTGCCGCCGCCGGCAACCGTGCGGGTTGGGCAAAGCGGCGTCCCCGGCTGTGACAATCGTACTAGGACACCAGAATTATCCTGTGCTATACTCTGCGCGAGATTTGCAAGGGGACGTGCGCGCAGCCGGAGGAGGTGGGCAGCGGTTCCTCCCGCCGCAATGGACAGGATGAGCATCACGATTTTCTGCGGTTTGTCCCAGTGTGTCACCTACCAGTATAGAGTACCCCAGGCGTGGCGTCAATGGGTTTGGCAAGAAATCGGCTCCGCTGAGGATAGAAAGGTATGCAGACCCGATACCATTCCCGTCTGATTCTCGGCGGGCTTGCCGTAGCGGCGATTGCTCTGGTGGTGATGGCTGCCCTGACCGGCTCGCCGCGCCCACCGGTGCGATCTACGGTTCAATCACCGCTCCTTGCGCCTGCGGTCTCTCCCCAGGTCGTAGATTATCCGGCCCCATCCCCCGCTACGACACTTGCCCACGGCGGAACGCCGGCGCTTGCCGCGGCGGTCACCCTGGGTGCGCCAAGCCCATATCAAGACTCGGCGGCGGGTGCATCTGACACGACCCCGGTCTACGGTTTTCGGGTCGTGGCTGCGTATCCCCACGACCCCTTTGCCTTTACTCAGGGCTTGCAGTGGGTGGACGGCGAACTGTTCGAGGGGACGGGCCTCTATGGACGCTCATCGCTGCGTCGCGTGGACTTGGAGACGGGCGAGGTTGTGCAGCAGATTGACCTTGACGCCGAGTTTTTCGGCGAGGGGATCGTCGTGGTGGGCGATCGCATCTTTCAACTCACGTGGCGCGAGAATACGGGCTTTATCTATGATCGCGCCACCTTTGCGCGCATCGGTCAATTCACCTACGCCACCGAGGGGTGGGGGTTGACCTATGACGGCGAGCATCTGCTCATGAGCGACGGCAGCGCGGTCATTTACCGGCTGGATTTGGAGACGCAGAGTGTGGTGGGGAGTTTTGTGGTGCGCGACGGAACGACACCGGTGGTGCGCCTCAACGAGTTAGAAATGGTGGGAGACGAACTGTTCGCCAATATCTGGCAAACCGACCGCATTGCGCGCATCAACCCGCAGACGGGACAGGTGATGGGCTGGATTGACCTGAGCGGGCTGCTGGCGCAGTCGCCTATTGCACCCACCGGACCGGTGGATGTGCTCAACGGTATTGCGTATGACGCAGCGACCGGGCGGCTGTGGGTCACGGGGAAGTTGTGGCCCGTCTTATTTGAAATTGAGATTGTGGAGCCTAGCCGCGGCGTGCGCATTTGGACGCCGTGGCTCCAGGCTGCGACCGATTGCCCCCTTGTGTAGGGAACTCGGACAGGCAAACTGCGCGGCATGGCGCGCGAATCGGTAGTCTGGTCACGTGCTACGGCAGACGATTCACCCGGAGAACAGGTCCTTAGATGATCGAGCGTTTTTTACACTGGCTGGTAGGCCCCCCCGGCGCCCAAGATGATGAAGCGACCATTCGCGTCAAACGCTTCGTCACGCTCGTCTCTTTGGCGTCCTCCATCTTTCTGGTGAGTGCAGCCCCCATCCTGCTGTGGGCTTTCCATGCGCCGCCGATTGCGCTCGGGCTGTTGGCAGCCGGCCTTCTGCATCTGCTGGGGATGCTGTCACTGCGACTGACAGGCAACCATCGCATTGCGGCAGCCATCCATGTCAGCGTCCAGCTGGTCATGCTCTTCACCTTTGCCTTGCTTTACTTCCCGGAGCGCGCGCTGTTTTACATTTGGTTCCCCTACACCGTGACCATGACCACCTTTAGCTTGGGCCGGCGGGCAGGCGCGATCATGGTGGGCGGGCTGGTGGCGACCATCTGGCAACTGGAGTTGTGGTTTGTCCACGGACCACCCTGGGATACCTTGCTCTTGGGCAATCCCCAGGGCCTTGCCATTTCGGTCTCCCTGGCGCTCTTTATGACCGGCATCGTGGCATGGCTCTTTGAGATGACCCAGCGCTTCGCCGAGCAGCGCCTCTTCACATCGGAGCAGAAGCTGCGCCTGCATGTGGAGCAAACGCCCCTGGCGGTGATCACTTGTTCGTTGGAGGGGTTGGTCACCGAATGGAACCCGGCAGCCGAGCGCATGTTCGGCTATAGCCGCCAGGAAGCCGTCGGCAAGTTCATCGGCGAGTTGATCCTCTTTCAAGCCACCGATCCGGGCGAGGTGAATATCGCGGCGGCGCTCTGGGACGTGCTGGCGGGGCGGGGCAATTTCCACCAGATCAGTCGCAGCCATACCAAAGACGGCGATATTGTCTACTGTGAATGGTTTAACACCCCGCTGGTGGAGAAAAACGGGAACGTGGTGGGCGTTACCTCGCTGGTCATGGACATCGGCGAGCGCATGCGCGCCGAGGAGGCCCTGCGCGCCAGCGAAGCGCGTTTCCGCCGCCTGACCTCCCAATCGCCCGACACGATCGTCATCTATGACTGGGGCGTGGAGCGCATTGTCTATTGCAACCGCGAAACCATCGCCGGTTATCCGTGGCGCGAGTACAGCACCCACATCGCCATGCTCAGCCTGATTGTCGAGGAGGATCGCCAACGCATCTACGAAAGTTGGCGCGATTTCGAGTTTGCTCCCGAGGGCGTCGAGACCCAGTCCAACGAGTTTCGTATTGTCACCGCTGCGGGCGAAGTCGAATGGCTGCGCTCGCGTGAGACAATCCTGGCGCGCGATGCCATGGGCAAGCCCACCCAACTCCTCGCGACCATCACGGTGATTACCGCAGAAAAACGCTACGAAGCCGAATTGCGCCGCGCCAAAGAAGAAGCCGAGCGCATGGCCCGCGCGCGCAGCCAATTCTTGGCCAATATGAGCCATGAAATTCGCACACCCATGAACGGCATCATCGGCATGACCAGCTTGCTCATGGACGCCGAGCTGGATGCCGAACACCGTGATTTCTTGGAAACCATCCGTCGCAGCAGCGAGTCGCTGCTCACCATCATCAACGAAATTCTGGACTTTTCCAAGATCGAATCCGGCGCCATGGAATTGGAGATGCAGCCCTTCGACCTGCACGACTGCGTGGAAGGCGCGCTGGACCTCTTGGCGACCCAGGCTGCCAACAAAGGGTTGGTCTTCGGTTACTCCGCCCACCCTGCGATTCCCAACACCGTGATGGGCGACGTGACCCGCCTGCGCCAGGTCTTGGTCAACCTCTTGGGCAACGCCATCAAGTTCACCGAGCGGGGCGAAGTCTGGCTCGACATTCGGCCCCAGACCGGCCCAGACGGCGCGCCCGAACTGCGCTGGGCTGTGCGCGATACGGGGATCGGCATCAAAGCCGACAAGATGCCCTTGCTCTTCAATGCGTTCTCGCAAGTGGATGCCTCTTCGACGCGGCGCTATGGCGGGACCGGGCTGGGCCTGGTCATCAGCCGTCGCCTGGTGGAGTTGATGGGCGGGAAGATGTGGGTGGAAAGCGAGTTTGGTCGCGGCTCTACGTTCTATTTTACCCTACCTCTGCGTGCCGTCGAGTCGCCCGATGCGCAGCCCGTGATCAACGGCTATCTCCGGGGGCGCGCTTTGATGGTGATTGACAGCAACGCGACCGAGCGGGCTGCCCTTTGCGATTTGGCGACCAGTTGGGGGATGCGCTGCCACGAATTTGCCTCTGCCCAAGAGGCGCTGGCAGCCCAAGCGAATCACGATCTGTGGGACGCCGCGATCATTGTGGACAATCTTGCCGATCGCTCAGGGCTGGATCT
>CAKZVN010000025.1 GCA_937922105.1 uncultured Litorilinea sp. | reverse complement strand
TGCGGTCACAATAAACAAGCCGCCGAAAAAGACCAACAGCGACCAGTCCACTTCGCGAAAGACCGACTCCGGCTCGATGCGCCGCGAAATGAGCAAGAGCGCCGCCGCTGCCAGCGCCGCCAGCGGGATCGGCATCCCCGCCAGCAGCCCCACCACCATCAACCCCGCCGCCACCAAGCTCTTCCGCAAGAGTCGGCGCTCGGTGCGTACCGCCACCACCGGCGCCTTGCTCAGCCGCGTGCGCCCGAAATCCTGCCGGTAGACCCACACGATCACCAGCCAGATCACCACCATGCCGCCCAGCGCCGCAGGCCCCAACTTCGCCGTAAACTCCACAAAGGGAATCCCCGACGCCACGCCGATGATCATGTTTTGCGGGTTGCCGGTGATGGTTGCCGCCGACCCGATATTGGCGGCAGTCACCAACGCCACCAGATAAGGGATCGGGCGCAGCTTCAGCTGTTCGCAAATGTCCAGCACCAACGGCGTAAAGACCAGCACAATCGTGTCGTTGAGAAAGACCGCGCTCAACACCCCTGACGCCAGAATCACCAACGCCAACAATTGTTGCGGTGAATGCGCCCAGCGAATCACCCAGTTGCCGACCAGCTGGAAGAAGCCGGCACGACGCAGGTTGGTGTTCAGGATCATCATGGCAAAGAGCAGCGTCAGCGTATCCAGGTCCAGCCCGGCATACGCCTCTTCCAACGTCAGCGCGCCCAGCACGATCAGCGCGGTGGCACCGGTAAGGGCGATGGTGGCGCGGTTCATCCGCATGAAGGGATAGCGCCCCACCGCCACGCCGATCAACGTCAACACCACAATCACCAGCGCTGCCCACGTCGTCGCCGCGCCCAACCACCCGCCCATAACGCCTACGCTTCCGTCTCAAGCCAGCAGACGCAGCGGTGCTTCCAGCGCACCTGCCAGGTCATCCAGGAAGGCCGCGCCGCGCGCGCCGTCCACCACGCGATGATCGCACGAGAGCGTCAGCGTAAGCATGGGACGCACCACGGCTTGACCGCCTATCGCCACCACGCGATCCGCAATGCGCCCCACCGCCAGGATCGCAGCTTGGGGCGGGTTGACGATGGCGTTGAAGGCATCCACGCCCAACATGCCCAGGTTGCTGATGGTGAAGGTGCCCCCTTGCAGTTCGTCCAAGCCGAGCTTGCCCGCCTGGGCGCGCGCCACCAGATCGGCGCGGTCTGCCGCGATCTCGGCTAACCCGCGCCGGTCGGCGTCGCGGATCACCGGGACCAGCAGCCCCTCATCCACCGCCACAGCCAAACCGATATGAATCCCCGCATTCGCAATGATCTTGCCGTCCATCCACGCGGCATTCAGCCGCGCGTGGGTACGCAGCGTCAACGCCACCGCCTTGACCAACAAATCCGTATAGGTGACCTTCGCCGCCGCGCGCGACTGCACCGCCGCGCGCCAGCCGGACAACTGCCCTGCATCCACATCACGCACCAAATAGAAATGGGGAACGGTCGTCCAACTTTGGGTCAGACGCTCCGCCATCACCTTCCACATGCGCGACATGGGCAGTTCGCTGCCTGCCACCGGAACAGCCCCGGTAGACGCCGCAGGCACGGGTTGCGCCGCCGGCGGCGGCACAACCACCGCCGGTGTAGGCGCGGCAACCGCGCCGGTCGCTTGGGTTGTCGCCAGGGTTGCGCGCGCCACATCCGCAGCCAACACCGCGCCGTCCGGCCCGCTCCCCGTGATGGCAGCCAGTTCTAACCCGACCTCGCTTGCCAAGCGCCGCGCCTTGGGCGACGCAAGCACGCGTCCCCCCGTCGCCCTACCGGATGGAGCCGCGCTCCCCTGCGCAGCCAGATAGGCGAGCACATCCTCTTTCTGGATGCGCCCCCCGGCAGCCTTGACCTTGCGCACATCCACGCCATGTTCCGCCGCCAGCCGCGCCGCCACCGGGCTGATGGCAGGCGGAACTGTTGCCGGGGCAGCGTCCGCCGTGGATACAGGCGCGGGTTGGGCCGGAACGCTTCCCGGCACGACTTCATCCGGCCCGGCAATCAACGCGATCACCTGCCCGACCGGAATTTCGTCGCCTTCACGCGCCGTCACATTGCGCAGCACGCCTGACGCGGGCGCCTCGATCTCCACGTCGGTTTTGTCCGTGGCGATCTCCATGAGCGGCTCGCCCTTGGTCACCGTCTCGCCCTCAGCCTTGAGCCAACGCAGCAGCGTCCCACTCTCCTGCGCCATGCCCAGCGCAGGCATGTAAACTTCCTTCGCCATGGCGCGCCCCTAAACCTTTCCGCACAGCGACTTCGCCAGGTCCACCAGCGCCGCCGGCGTGGGAACCGTCAGGTCTTCCAGCGGCGGCGAGAACGGAATGGGCACATCCATCGCGCCCAACCGCTTGACCGGCGCATCCAGGTAATAGAACGCGCCGTCCGCGATCACCGCTGCAATCTCCGCGGTCACGCCATAGGACTGATAGCCCTCGTCCACCACAATGGCGCGGCTGGTCTTCTTCGCCGACTCGATGAGAGTCTGCTTATCCAACGGCGCCGTGCTGCGCGGGTCCACCACTTCGGCACTGATGCCGCTTTCCGCCAGGATTTCCGCGGCCTTGAGCGCCACCTGCACCATGCTGCTGGTCGCGACAATCGTCACATCCTCGCCCGTGCGCTTCACATCCGCCACGCCGATGGGCAACACATACTCGGTGGTGGGCACAGGGCCTTTGAGTTGATAGGACATCTTGTCCTCGAAGATCGCCACCGGATTCTCGTCACGGATGGCGGCTTTCATCAACCCCTTGGCGTCGTAGGGCGTGGAGGGAATCACCACCTTCAGCCCCGGCACATGGCTCAGCCAGGCGTGCAGCGACTGGGAATGTTGCGCAGCCGAGCGCCGTGTCGCGCCCATGGTCGTGCGCAACACCATGGGGACCTTCAGCTTGCCGCCCGACATGTAATGGGTCTTGGCGGCTTGATTGACCATCTGGTCCATGGTCAGCGTGATGAAATCGCCGAACATGATGTCCACAATCGGGCGCATCCCGGTCATCGCCGCGCCCACGCCGATCCCGGCAATGCCTGCCTCGGAGATGGGCGAATCAATGATGCGCTGGGGGCCGAACTCGTCCACCATGCCCTTGAGCACCTTAAAAACCGTGCCCGCCTCCGCCACATCCTCGCCGATGACAAAGACGCGCGGGTCGCGGCGCATCTCCTCGGCAATCGCCTCGCGCACTGCCTCGGCAAAGGTAATCTCACGCACGCCCGGATTCTTCACCGCCAGGCTGAACTGCGGTTCACGCATAGACATGGCGATCCACCTCGCTCGCATCAGGATAGGGCGCATCCAACGCGAATTGCACCGCGGCTTCCACCTCCCGGCGCACCGCCTCGTCAATGCGCGCAAAGATCGCGGCTTCCATCCCCTGCTCTTGCAGCCACCCTGCCAGCAGCTTGAGCGGATCGCGTCCTTCCCGCCACCACTGCTCCTCCTCCTTGCTGCGATAGTAGGAGCGGTCAATGTCGCCCACATGATGACCGTGGAAACGGTAGGTGTGGCAAAGCAGGAACGCCGGTCCCTCGCCCCGCCGTGCGCGCGCCACCAACTCACTCATCACCGAGTAGACCGCGCGTACATCTTGTCCATCCACCGACACGGTATGGATGCCGAAGGCCTCGGCGCGACCGGTCAACGTTCCTGCGGCTGTCTCGCTGTTGTGGGTATACTCGTTGTACTGGTTGTTCTCGCACACATAGATCACGGGCAACTTCCACAGCTGCGCCATGTTGGCGGACTCGTAAAACAGGCCCTGTCCCAACGCGCCGTCGCCGAAGAAACAGACCGCCACCTGGTCGCTGCCGCGCATCTTGATGGACAGCGCTGCGCCGGTCGCGATTCCCGCGCTGCCGCCCACAATGGCGTTGGCTCCCAAATTGCCCGTATCCTGGTCGGCAATGTGCATGGAGCCGCCCTTGCCTCGGCAATAGCCCGCGGCCTTACCCAACAGTTCGGCAAACATGCGGTCCAGTGTCGCACCTTTCGCAAGACAATGCCCATGCCCACGGTGCGTGCTGGTGATGTAATCGTCTTGGCGCAGCGCCTCGCACACGCCCACCGCCACCGCCTCCTCACCGATGTACAGATGGGTCAAACCCGGCATGCGCGCGCTGGTATACAACTCATTCGCCGCTTCCTCGAAAGCGCGAATCTTGCTCATCTGCTCATACATATGCAGCCACTGCTCCGGGTCCAGTTCGGCAATCGCCACCGGGTCGGGCGTGGCTTGGTAACCAATCGGTCGGTCAATCATCGCGTCGTCTTTCCTCACCAAAACTCGTCAAACCGGTACGCCACCCGCCCAGGAGCCGTGTATAGACCCGAACACCGAGGTTCTGTCTGAACAATCGCCATACCGCCGTCATGCTGAGGCGTATCGCCTGCGGCTCCGGGTGGCGGGCGCGTCTACACTCTAGCGCCGCGCAATCCCTGCCTGCTCAAAAGCCGCTGCCATCACTCGATACGTCTGTACCGCCGCGTCCAGCGGGTCATAGTTGGGCCGTCGCTGTACCATGATGCTGATCTCGGCAGTGATGTGTCCCGTATAACCTGCTTTTTCCATCTCCTTGAGATAGGTCACATAATCGAATTCCCCTTCACCGGGGATCAAGAAATCAAAATCGGGCACTTGGCCACGCTCGTCCTTGATGTGGGTGTGGATGGAGACCGGGGCCATCATACGCACCGAATCAGCGATGGAATAACCCTGAATGTTGAAATGGCTGATGTCGAAATTGACCTTCAAGTAGGGCGAATTGATGGCTGCGATCAGTTCCAGCATCTGCTCCGGGGTGCTGATGGAGCTGGCGTAGTGTGGCTCCATGGCAATCGTCACCCCGCGCGCCGCGCCATACTCCACCAGCGCACCGATGCGGTCAATCAACAGGGGCTTCAATTGCTCCCACTCGTTGGTCTTACCGCCGCCGGTGGTGTCTAGCGCGGGCGGTCCGTCGTGCCCGGTCACCACGCCCTCGGCAGCCCACTCCACCGCCAGATCAATCGTGTCGGTCAGGCGCTTGAAATTGGCGGCGTGTTTCTCCGGGTCCATCTCCACCAACGACGTATGCCCTGCGATGGCGGGCAACTCCAAGTTGTGGTCGCGGATCAGCTGCGCCACGCGGCGGCGCTCGGCGCGGTCCATGCTGTACAACTCGATGGTGTACCCAGGAATCACCGTCGGCTCGATGCCGTCATAGCCCAGTTGAGCCAAAAACGGAACAATCGTATCAATCGGAACGGTGGGCATTCCCCAAGTGCAATAGCCGATCTTCATTTGGTCCCTCCCTGCTGCCGAACAGATAGATTTGGATTAGCGGACTTGTTGCTCATACCGGCGCAGCCGCCAACGCGGGTCGCGTGCGCCAAACCTGGGTCGCCTGCTCGAAGGCGTGCGCCAGTTGCAAGACGCCCCAATCGTCTTGGTGGCGCCCCACGATCTGGATACCCACCGGTAGCCCCTCCGGCGTAAAGCCGCAGGGCACCGAGATCGCCGGATGTCCCGTCACTGTGATATAGGAACAGGCCTTCATCCAGTCAATGTACGTCTGCATCGCCACGCCGTTGATCTCGGTGACATATTCCTGTGTCACCGGGAAGGGCGGCACTTGGGTCACCGGACAGATCAAAAACTCGTAGCGCTCCATAAAGCGGCGCACCCGGTGATAGAGTTCGGTACGCTTAGCCTCCGCGCGCGCCAATTGTGGTCCGGTCAGGGTCTTGCCCAATTCCGCGTTCCAAATCACCGTCTGCTTGATGCGGTCGCGATGTTTTTCGATCAAGTCGGCATAGGTTAACTCGAAGGACCATGCGCGCCACAGTTGGAAGATCTCGTTGGCGTCGGTGAAGTCCGGTTCTCCCTCCTCCACCACGCAACCGATCTCCTCAAACACGTGCCGCTTGGACTCCAACACCGCGGTCACACGCGGGTCAATGGGCAGATCGCCCAGGTCCTTGCTCCAGGCAATGCGTGCCCCACGAAAATCGCGGCCCAAGTCCGCGGCGAAAAGACTGCCCGGCTCGCGGATGGCAATAGGCGAGCGCGGGTCCGGACCGGCAATCGCGCTCATCATCAGCGCCACATCCCCCACCGTGCGCGCCAT
>CAKZVN010000024.1 GCA_937922105.1 uncultured Litorilinea sp. | reverse complement strand
CCATCGCCTCCCGCGCCCGCGCTTCCGCTCCTTCCACATCTCCCGCCTTCAGCGCCATCATCATGCGTAAGAGACGCAGCAGCGCCGGGTCGCCGCCTGTAGCTTGGGCAGGGGCAAGCAACCACGCTGTCACGCCCGCCGCCGCCACCAGCGTCACCACCAGCGCCGCCCGTCGCCAGACCACCGGCTGCGGGCGCAGAGTCGCCTGCGCGCCCCGCGCTGCCATCACCCTGGATTCCACGCGTGCCACAATACTCCTCCTAAAAAGGACTCGCCATCCCTGCCAAATCGCCAAAGGCGCAACTCACACCCGCAACCAACCAAAGCGCACTTCCCGTTCGCGCAGCATCACAAAGGTATCGCAGGTGACAATCCCGAATTGCCGGCAAACATTCGGCAATGGGAGCTTGCGTCGTGTCGTCGGGTTGTAGACCTCGTGCGTCACCACGACCGCCCGGTGTACCGCAGCATATGCCGCAACCCAACCGTCGGCGGCGGCAGCGAACTGCGCTTTGGCGGCCTCCCCAAATTGGGTTTGTCCTTGAACCCAGACCATTATCTGGGCAAACAGGTCAACCATCTGAACATCTGCCGTGGAATCGAACATCTCTGCCGGGGCCTGATTCACCCAATCTGATAACACATCCGCCCCGCTCATCTCCGCGCGCACCCGATCGATGCTGACCAGTGTAGACTCTCGACTGAAGTGCGCCAGACAATCCCAGAATCCGGGACAAAGGTCCAACGCATAATAACGCCGGTGGGCCTCGATAAATACATTAGCATCCAGGACAAAACGCGGGGGCGTCGCGGTCGTCATCGAAATTGCTCGTCGGATAGTCTCTCAAGTCGCGCAGCAAAGCTGTCAAAGGTTTTACCACGTAGTCCCGTCAACGCATAGGCCTCTCGATAGAGCAAGCGACCTTCGCGCACGGCGCGCACCACAGCGCAACCGAATCGCTGTCCGACTCGCGCCATCTGGTTGTTCCAAAAGCTGCCCCCAGTATCCTGCGATGGCTGCGTCTCGCCGCGCAGAGAGGTCCCATAGGTTGTGGTATAGAAATCGAAAAACCGCGTGCGATCGATCAACCCCAAGTCCAATGCACGGCGGGCAGCGACTAACGTGCTGACACGAAAGCGCCGGGCTACCTGTTCAAACGGATCGAGCATCCGATCCAATATGGCCCAAAACGCCACCAAATCGTCTGCCAGCACCAAGAATTCCGCTGCGACTTGGTTGCAGAACAATTCTGTCTTGTGAAGAGTCTCCGGGAGATACGGGAGAATCGTGTCCCCGGATATACCGGATGTGCCGACGAGTACATGGACCGTTTCATGCGCCAGCGTGAATAGTTGCGCAGCCTTGAAGTCGGCGCTGTTCACAAAGATGAGCGGTGCATACTCATCAACCAGTGTGAAGCCACGAAATTCGTCTATATCCAGCTTACGACGGGTATTGTTGCCGACGATCCCGTTCGAAAAAACCAGCACACCGGCAGCCTCCACTCGGTCGCGCAACTTGCGCAGTGCATCAGTCCAACTAGAGGTGCGGTTCGCCCAGTCATGCCCGATCCCCAATGCGCTCCGCAATACGTCCGCCGCTTGCCGGGGATGCATCCCGATCTGCAATGCCCCCACAAACGCAAGGGGGGCGGCACCGTCTTGGATCAGTTCTTCCCGCATCCAAGCCTGCCGGCGTTGCATGATCCGGATGGTGTCCAGGAGGTCGGGGCTAGGTTGGCGCGGCGGGGCGTCACCTCTGGTGCGAAAGTCGGGGATAGAAAGACTCTCGGCTGGGGGTTCCGGCAAAAAAAGATAACCCAGTGGAGTATAAGTATGCTGTGCGAGTTGGTCGACTTGTGCCAGGCTAATCAGACCGGTGCGTTCCCAGCTTTCTACGCGCGCCGGGTCCACCCCAATCTTGCGGGCCAACTGATCGGGTTGTAGGCCCACGCGTTGGCGCGCCCACTGTAATACATCCCCGCGCAACGCCACCTGCGTGCGCTTGCCGCTCGTCATGCGAACCTCTTATCCAGGCCGATCAGGTTCAATCCCATCTCTGCTATTTTTCAATCATAGCATGGGAGGGCACACCACTGCATGGGCCAAATTCCTCATAAGGGCACAGCAGTTTGTCCCAGGCAGGGAGTCTATCCGGCACACTCCACCGGGACGCGGTGATAGGCGTTGTTCACATAGCCCTTGAAATTCCACACGTCGCGCAGAGATGCGGGCTGGGTATGACCTGCGCTGTCGGCGGCACGCACCACCAACTCATGCCGACCCGGCGGCAAACTACAGGTCGCTTCCCAGAAGCACCAGGCCCATTGCTGCGGCGGCGCAGTCAATGTCGCCGCGCGCCAAGTTTGCCCGCCGTCGCATGACAACTCCACTCGTTCAATCCGCGCGGCGTCGCCAGGCAGGGCAATGCCTTGCACAGTCAGCTCGCCGGCAGGGAGGCGCGCGCCGGGCCTTGGGGTGATGATGAACGAATTGACGGGCAACGCGCCCAGCATCTCCCCCTCCTCCCAGTTGACCGTAGCACCGGTCACACTAGGCGGGAAGAGCTTATAGGCGTGAGCTTGGTAGTAGTTGGTGGAGGGCGTCGCCTGCACCGTGATGCGTCCTACCCATTTGACGCTGCGCGCGCCGATATAGCCGGGCACGACCACGCGCAGCGGATAGCCGTGGGTGGGTGGCAAGGGCGCGCCGTTCATTTCGTAAGCTAGCAGGACATCCGCGTCCAGCGCCTTGTCCAGCGGGATGGAACCGCCGAAGCCGTCTTGAATTTTGTCCACCAGGTCCAGCCCCAAAAAGGCAACGTGGGCGGCTTGGGGCCGCGGCCCCGCCGCGTCCAACACATCGCGCAGCCGCGCGCCGCTCCAGACTGCGGTGCTGACCGCGTCAATATCCCACACGATCTCGGCGGCGTCAATCGGTTGTACCTCGGTTAATTCACGGCGCCGGTGACCCGCGCATTGGAGCGTAGCAACCACCGTATGCGCGGGAAAGCGCCGCCGCAACTCGTCCAGGCTCAGGGTCAGGGGACGTTGCACCAGGCCGTCTATCACCAGACGATAGTCGTCCGGGTTGATGTCGGGGATGGGCGCGTGGTTGCGGACAAAAAAGACATCGGTGGGAGTGATGGGGGTTTGGCGCAGCAACATCGGAGACGCGCCGAGATTGAGCGGGTCGGCAATGTAGGTGTGCGCGGCGGTCTTGTGGGTCATGGGTCGGCTGCACTCTCGGGTCAAGAACGCCGGGACCGATGAGGACCGGCGTAGCGAATTACGGCACTGGGTAGGCGCGATTGTACTCGCGCCCCGCCCCAACGAGCAAGCCGCTTTCCGCCACCGGGTGCGTCCCACAATTTTGGTGCAGTTGAACCCCACCCCGGTCCTCCCCAAACAGGGAGGGCGCGCGTTCCTGCCCCAATCTGGGAGGAGGTTAGGAGGGGGTGTTCCGCCGACCAAGAATTTGGGACGCACCCGGTTATGCCGGTTCCGTCAAACAGACGAATACGCACCTAAATCCAGGTGTCCCTCAGTCTGCGGCGTGTTTGCTCGCGGCGGCAGCCTCCGCTTTGGCGTCTGCCTCGGCGTTGGCTAAGAGTTGGTGGCGATGTAGCCGCGCATAGTAGCCGCCGCGCGCCAACAGCGTTTCGTGCGTGCCCTCCTCGACGATGCGCCCGCGGTCCATTACGATGATGCGGTCGGCGTTGCGTACCGTGCTCAAACGGTGGGCAATCACCAAACTCGTGCGCGTGCGCAACACACGTTCCAGGGCCTCTTGCAGGAGCGCCTCGGTGGCAGTATCAATGCTGCTGGTCGCCTCGTCCAGGATCAACACCCCGTCAGGACAAAGCGCCAGCGCGCGCGCCAACGAGAGCAACTGACGTTGACCCTGCGACAGATTCTCGCCGTTGGGCAACACCATATAGTCATATCCACCGGGCAACTCCTCGATAAACCGCGCTGCATTGCTGAACTCGGCAGCCTGGCGGATGCGCTCGTCGCTGATGTCCTCGCGATAGAGGGCAATGTTAAAGCGAATCGTCCCAGCAAGACAGATGGGGTCCTGGGGCACGACCGCCACCGCCCGGCGCAGATCGTCCAGGTCATACTCGCGCAAGTCCACGCCGTCCAACAGAACACGCCCGCGCGTCGGGTCATATTGGCGCGCCAAAAGGCTGACCAAGCTGGACTTGCCCGCGCCTGTGGCGCCTACGATGGCGATGGTCTGGCCCGCGGGAATCTTGAGGTCCACCCCCCGCAGCACCGGCTCGTCGGGCAGATACCAAAAATGGACGCCCTGATATTCGATCTCCCCGCGCACCGAATGCAAGGGCTTGGGATGGGGCGGGCTTTTCACCGCCGGCTCCTGGGTCAACATGCGATAGATGCGCTCCGCCGCGCCCAGGGCGATCTGGACCGCGTTGTACTCCTGGGACAGACGCAACACCGGTTGGAAGGCGCGCTCGGTGTATTGCACAAAAGCCACCAGCGTCCCCAGCGTAGCCCAACCCGCCAAGACACCTTGCCCGCCGCCATAGAGAATCAAGCCCAGGCCGATGGCGGCAAGGACTTCTTGCACCGACAGGAAGACCGCGCTATGCCAGCGCAACTCGATGAGCGCATCGCGATATCGTTTGTTGTAGGTCTCGAACTCACCCTCGCTCTCCTCCTCGCGGTTGAAGAGTTGCACCACCGTCATGCCGTGGAGATGCTCGTTGAGAAACGCGCTGATGCGCGCTTGGGCCGTGCGTTCACCGGAGGACGAGCGCCGGATGCGCCGGCGAAAATAGCGCGTCACCACAAAGACGATGGGCAGGATCGCCAATGAGAGGAGCGCCAGTCGCCAATTGACTGCAAACATCACCCCCACGATCACGATCAGCGTGACGCCTTCCACCAAGACGATGACGATACTGTGGGACAAGACCGCGTTGAGTTGGTCCACATCGTTGGTGAGCCGCGCCACCAGGTCACCAGTGGACGAGCCGGTTAAAAAACCATGGTCCTGGCGCAGAATCTGGCGAAAGAGGCGCACGCGCAGATCGGCGAGCGCGCGCTGCCCCGCCTGTTGCAAAAAGTAGGTAAAGGCAAAGGTCAACCCAAAGAGGGCAACCGCAGTGAAGCCATAGAGCAGGGTGATCTGCCAGAGCGCGCCGGTTTCCCCACGCGCAATCGGCCCGTCAATCGCCTGTTGCAACAGATAGGGCGGCACTGCGTTGAGCGCAGCCGTGCCCACCATCAGCACCAACGCGGCGATCAGCCACTTTTTATAAGGCGCCAACGAGTAAGCCAGCAGCTTGACGAGGGCCGAGTCCTGGCTCGCCATCTCGGAAAGACGGCGCTGCTCCGCGAGCCGCCGTTCGTCCTCCAACCGTTCTTCCAGCGTGCGCTCATCCCGCGCCATTCGTCTGCTCCTTCTCAGCTTGCCCGCCTCTGCCTACGGGGATGAGGTTTGCCGCGGCGTGCGCGCTCTCCTCGGCCTGGGCAATCTCGCGACGATACATCTCGGCATAAAAGCCGCCCAACGCCATGAGCGAAGCGTGATTCCCCTGTTCCACAATTTGCCCGTGGTCCAACACCACAATGTTGTCGGCATCTTGGACCGCAGCCAACCGCTGGCTGACGATGACACAGGTGCGCGCGGTATTGGTCTGGCGCAACTCGTTGAGGATCTCCGCCGCGGTCTTCATGTCAATGCTGGAGAGCGCATCGTCCAGCAACAGCACCTTGGGGTCGCGCACCAGCGCGCGGGCGATAGCCGTGCGCTGGCGTTGTCCGCCGGAGAGCGTAGCGCCGCGCTCGCCCACCATGCTATCCAGCCCTTTGGGCAGTTGCGGCAAATCTTTGGAGAGCCGGGAACGGTCCATGGCGCTGTGAATCTGCGGGTCGGGCGTATCCGGCGCGCCCAACACGATATTACTGCGCAGCGGCATGGTAAAGAGGAGCGACTCCTGCGGCACGTAGACCACCGTCTGGCGCAGGGAAGCGAGTTTGATGTCGCGCAGGTCAATGCCGTCAATCAGAATGCGTCCTTCATCCGGGTCGTGGATGCGCCCCAACAGGCTGATGAGCATACTCTTGCCTGCGCCGGTCGGCCCGACAATACCCAGGGTCGTCCCGGCAGGAATCTCCAGGTTGATGTGGCGCAAGACCCAGCGTTGTTGGTCCTCGGCCCAGACGCCGACATCCTCGAAACGCAGCGCGCCGCGCAGGTCGGTGACTTCGCGCGCATGGGCGCTGTCGGTGATCTTGGGCCAACGGTGCAGCAACTCGCCGATGCGCGCCGCAGCTGCGTTGCCCTGTTGCAGACGGATAAAGGCATCGGTGATCTGTTGTGCGCCCGAATTGAGCAGGCCCAAATAGACAATAAACTGGACATATTGGCCCACGGTCAACTGGTTGCCGATGATCAAGGTGCCGCCCACAAAGACCACGATGGTCGCAGCGATGCGCACCACAAACGCGGGCAAGGGCGAAATCGCGCCGGACACAATGACAAAGCGCAGATTCTTCTGCACATAGGCCTGGTTGGCAGCGGCAAAGGCTGCCACCACTGCCTCCTCTTGGGCGTAGGCGGTCAGCATGCGCGCGGCGTTGAGATGCTCTTGGACAAAGGCCGAGAGTTTGGCCGTCTCTTGCTGCACGCGCACAAAGGCGTTTTCCATGAACGTGCCCAGACGCACCTGCACGGCAATGCTCAGAGCCAACATGATCACCACCAGCGCCGCCAAAAAGGGACTGGTGATCGCCATCAATCCACAGCCGATGAGCAAGAGAAAGAGCGCATGCACCGACATTTGGAAGCCTGCGCTGTAGAAGCGCCAAATGTAGATGAAGTCGCTCGTCCCGCGCGCCAACAGGTCACCCGTTCCGTAGCGTTGGCGTGTCTCCTTGTCGAAGAGCAGGAGGCGGTGAAAGAGGTCCTGGCTCATGCGATAGGTAATGCCCGCGGCGATCTCGCCCGTGAGCATACGCAGGAGATAGCGCAGATACGCCACCACCACAGCCAACCCGACCAAGCCCAGCGCATAGAGCGCCATCACATTCGGGCGGACGCCCTGTGTCAGCGCATCCACCGCCCAACCCAGCCAGGTCGGGCTAAAGGCGCTGGCGCCCGCGCCCACCAGAGCATAGAGCGTCCCGATCAGCAAATGCTTGCGATAGGGACGCATATAGGGAAGGAGAAACTGGAGGCCGGAGTCTTTCATGGCGGTCCTGTCTAGCGCGGACGACTGTTGGCGGAGGAGAATGCGCCGGGGAGAAAAAGCATCTACCCGTTGCGGCGCGCACACGGGTAGGCGACTGGGTCAGCTGAATTAGGGTGCGCCTGCCGGATGCAGCAGGGTCACGCCCGGAGCCGGTCGCGCCGGCGCGTCATGCGAGTCTTCGCCATCCGTTCGGTTGGTGGGCGCAGCGTGCTGTGTCGGCATAACTCGTTTCCTTCGTAATCCGAACTAAGTATATGCAACTCACTGCGCCCGCGCAAACGATCCGATCATTCGGCAATCGTTTTGGCGCGCCGGACGGCCCTATGGCGGCGTGGGCAAGATGAGAGGGAACGCTCGATCCGGGTAATCACTCCCGGCGTCGTCGCGCAGCGGCAACCGCTCGCCCGTGGCTTCGTCATAGAGGCCCACCAAGACGCGCAACGGTTGCGTTGCCGTGATAGGAATCGGTAGGTCAATGCTCTCCTCCACATATTCACCCGGCTCCCACCAGGTAGTCGGATAGCTCCAGTTGCGCGGGAGAGCATCGCGCTGGGCTATCAACGCACCGGAAGCATCCTCTACTACATGGACAAAAACTTTGTAGGAAAGCTCCATGCGGCGCAGTGCCTGCCAATAGAGCGTCAGGCGCAGGGTAGCGGCGTGGGCAAGGTCGCCCTCCGGTGAGGCACTCCACCGGATGTCATAGCCGTGAAGCGCAACGGCATCGTCGAAGCGCAGCACAGCGGCATAAGTCGGCGCGGGCGCGTCGAAACGGCGCGCCAGAGGGACGACCTCCAGTCTTCCTAGCGCCACAGGCTGCCCGACGAACTCTGCGCTCGCCGGGTCCCAGAGACGCAGCGCCAGTTGGTAGCCGGCAGGGGGAAGACGCGGGTCCAATGCCAAGAGGTACTCAGCGCGTACGATCTCGTTGGCCTGCCGGT
>CAKZVN010000023.1 GCA_937922105.1 uncultured Litorilinea sp. | reverse complement strand
CAACGCTATCAGGGGTAAGGGTATGGACGAGCTAAATGGTCTGATCGCCAAATAGCACAGAAAGTCATGCTGAGCGCAGCTGCCCGCCCTGAGCGCAGTGAAGGGGAAGCATCCCCTCTGGTGAGATGCCGAGATTCTTCGTCGCTGCGCTCCTCAGAATGACAGCTACGTGGCGATCAAACCACCAAATGGTTTGATGCGACCGTGAAGAGGAGACTCCGGCCTATCTGGAAGACGTGCGCGAGGACATCGTTGAACGGCGCACACCGCAAGGTCGTCCCGTTGGTCGGATTGCATTGAACTTCAGCAAGCAGGACCGTAGCGTGCGGACGTTGCCGTTGGCAGTGACGGCTGTTCCCGCCGCCGATTGATGTTGTGCTACAACGGCCAAAAGAGCAGGATCAACGGTAGGCCCACAGCGACGACCAGAATCTCCATGGGCAAGCCCAGCCGCCAGTAGTCACCGAACTTGTAGCCGCCCGGCCCCATGACCAGCGTGTTGGACTGATGACCGATGGGCGTGAGGAACGCACAGGACGCGCCGATGGCGACTGCCATCAGGAACGGGTCCGCCGACGCGCCCACACCGGTCGCTAACTTGATGGCGATGGGCGCCATCAACACCACCGCGGCGGCGTTGTTGATCACATCCGACAGCGTCATTGTCCCCAGCAGCACAATCCCCAACGTGATCACCGGCGGCATGTGACCCGAAAGGCGCAACAGGCCGTCGGCGATCATCTGCGCGCCGCCGGTGATCTCCAGTGCTTCGCCCACCGGGATCATCGCGCCCAGGAGCATGATGATGGGCCAGTCAATGGCGGCGTAGGCCTCGTTGACGCTCAGCACGGAAGTAAGAATCAGCGCCAGCGCCGCAGCCACAAAGGCGACTTGCACCGGCAAGACGCCGAAGGCGGAAAGCAACAGCGCAGCCAAGAAAACCCCCACCGTCCAGACCATGTGGCGCGGCTTGCCCACGCGCAGCGTGCGCTGCGCCAGGGGGATACACCCCAGCGTGGTGAGCATCTCTTGCAGCGTATCGGCGGGGGCTTGCAAGAGCAGCACATCCCCGGGGTGCATGGGAATGTGGTCGAGCCGGGCCTGTAACTGCGCGCCCTCGCGCGCAATCGCCAGCAGGTTGACGCCGAAACGGCGACGCAGGTCCAGTGAACGCGCTGTTTGTCCAGCCAAGAGTGAGTTGGGCAGCACCACGGCTTCCATCAGCGCTACATCGTCGGACTTGAGATCGGCCCGGCCCAAATCCCCGCTACCCACCAGTTCCAGCCCGGTGGATGCCGCCAAGTCCTCCAAATCGTCGGCGTCTACCTTGAGCAGCAGCACGTCCCCTGCGCGCAACGCCATGTAGCGAGAGGGCGCGGGGTAGCGTTGCCCGCCGTGGACCAGCGCCACGATCACCGCCTCGCTGCGCTCCAGCGCGGTGATCTCGTTGAGCCGCTTGCCGATCAGTTTGGAATCTTCCGGCACGCGTAACTCGGTCAGGTAGGGGTCAATCTCAAAGAGTTCGTCGGCGCCGGCGCGACCCTGGCGCAGCGGGATCAACCGCCAGCCGCCTAGCACGATTAACAAAATTCCTGCCAGCGCAATCCCGACTCCCACCGGCGCAAAGTCGAACATGGCAAAGGGGGGCGCGCCTGTCTGCTCGCGAAAGGACGACACGATGATGTTGGGCGGCGTGCCGATGAGCGTGGTCATCCCGCCCAGGAGTGAAGCAAACGCCAGCGGCATGAGAAAAAGCGAGGGCGGCGTAGCGTTCTTCTTTGCCATCTGCAACGCCACCGGCAACAGCAGAGCCAGCGCGCCCACGTTGTTCATAAAAGCGGAGAGCAGCGCGATCAACGCACACAGCGCGCCCAGTTGCAGAATCCGGTTGCCGTCCAACCGCGCCAGGACGCGCCCGATGTGGTCCACCACGCCGGAGTTTTGCAGGCCGCGACTCAGGACGAGCACCGCGGCGACGGTCACCACGGCAGGATTACCGAAGCCCGCAAAGGCGCGCTCCACCGGAATCAGCCCGGTGACAGTCACCGTCAAGAGCGCCAGCAGCGCCACCAGATCGTAGCGCACCCGTCCGTGGATGAAGAGAAACAGGGTCGCCGACAAGATACCGAAGATGGTCCATTGCTCAAGCGTCATGGCAAGCCTTTGGTGCGCGACCGGGCTAGAGCGGCCAAACCAGGAGAATGACGGGTAACCCCACCGCGACCACCACGATCTCTAGGGGGAGACCCAGCCGCCAGTAGTCACCGAAGTGGTAGCCGCCCGGCCCCATGACCAGCGTGTTGGACTGGTGCCCGATGGGTGTGAGAAACGCGCACGACGCGCCCACCGCCACCGCCATCAGGAACGGGTCCGCCGAGACGCCCAGCGCCGCTGCCAGGCGCAGGGCAATGGGCGCCATGAGCACCACGGTCGCGGCGTTGTTGATGACATCGGAGAGGGTCATGGTCGCGACCAGCACAATGCCCAACGTGACCGCCGCCGGTAAATGGCCGGAAAGGCGCAGCAGGCTGTCCGCAATCAGCTGCGCGCCGCCCGTCGTCTCCAGTGCCTCCCCCACCGGAATCATCGCGCCCAGGAGGATGATCACGGGCCAGTCAATGGCGTCATAGACCTCGCGCAGGGTGAGCATAGACGCAAAGACCAGCCCCAGCGCCGCGGCGACAAAGGCCAGTTGTACGGGCACAAGGTTGAAAGCCGCCAATAAGATCGCCCCGCCGAAGATGCCCACCGTCCAGAAGACCCGACGCGGCCGTCCGATGCGCAGGCTGCGCTCCGCCAGGGGCAGACAGCCCAACGTGGCGAGCACTTCCTGGAGCGTATCCACGTGGGCTTGCAAGAGCACCACATCCCCTGCGTGCAGATGGATATGGTCCAGGCGCGCTTGTAGCTGCGCGCCCGCGCGCGCAATCGCCAGCAAGTTGACGCCGAAGCGGCGGCGCAAATCCAGCGAGCGCGCCGTCTCGCCGATCATGGACGAGTTGGGCATGATCACCGCTTCCATCAGCGCCACGTCTTCGGAACGCAGATTGGCTCGACCCAGTTGTTGACTGCCCACCAACTCCAACCCAGCCTGTGCGGCCAATTCCTCCAGGTCGTTGGTGTCCACCTTGAGCACCAGGATGTCGCCCGCCTCTAGCGCCATATAGCGAGAAGGCGCCGGGTACCGCGCGTCGCCGCGGATGATGTCTACGATCACGGCTTCGCCGCGACGCAGCGAGCTGATCTCGCGCAGCTGTCTACCGATGAGCTTGGAGCCGGGCGGCACGCGCACCTCGGTCAGATATTGTTCGATCTCGAAGATTTCGTTGGCGGCGCGGCGACCGCGGCGGAGCGGGATCAAGCGCCAGCCGCCTGCCACAATAAACAACACCCCGGCGACAGCGACGGATAGACCTACGGGCGTAAAGTCGAACATGCCGAAAGGTGGCGCGCCGGTCTGGACGCGATAGGAGGCGAGGATGATGTTGGGCGGTGTGCCGATCAGCGTGGTCATGCCGCCCAAAAGCGAGCCGAAGGCGAGCGGCATGAGAAAGATGGAGGGAGGCAAGTTGTTGCGTCGCGCCATCTGGATTGCCACCGGCAACAAGAGCGCCAGCGCGCCCACATTGTTCATGAAAGCCGACAGCAACATCACCATTCCGACCAGCGCCGCCATCTGCCAGGTGATATGCCCGTCCAGCTTACGCAAGGCGCGGCCCAGACGGTCAATCACGCCGGAGTTTTGCAACCCCTGGCTCATGACGAAGATGGCTGCCACGGTTACCACCGCCGGGTTGCCGAAACCCAGAAAGGCGCGCTCCACCGGAATCAGCCCGGTTCCTGCCACCACCAAGAGCGCCAGCACCGCAACGACGTCGTAGCGCAGACGCCCGTGGATAAAGAGGAAAAGCGTGATGAGCAAGGTGGCGAAGATGATCGCCTGCTCGACAGTCATGGTAGCCCTTTCCGGCGCGCACACTGCGATAGACCCGCTGCGGCGGACAATAGCCGCGGATGAGACCGGACGGTCCAGATACCGCACAGTCCGCTTGCATTATGCCATGAGTGGGCAGGGGGACGGGAACATCGGGCGCAGTCCGTGGGCCGGCTGCGTCCACGGTCGCCCGGATGAGCGCCAGGGTGATGGGGAGATCGTCGGGCCGGCGGCGGTCAAGTTGCCGTTAAAACCGTTTTGACAAGAGGGGTGGGGCAAGCATAAGATAAAAGAGCCGGTTAACGATTCTCTCCGGCTCCAAGAGAATCGCCGGCACCGCATCTTTTTCAATTGGGTTCAGAGGTAGTGATACCGTGGCGCGCGCACGGTCGAATTTGTCTACCCCGCTGCACTCCATGCGATCACTACCGGCATCGCAGTCTTACACCGTTCCGGATCGTTCCGAGAGAGAAGTATCGAAAGAAGAGGAGACTCCCTATGCGGACCAAACAGTGGTGGAGTGTGTTCCTGGGCGTGGTCGTGGTGCTTGCCCTGGTGGCGGGGTGTGCCGCGCCTGCTGCGCCCGCGGCCCCGGCTGCCCCTGCCGCGCCGGCTGCCCCGGCGGCGGCGACAGCGGCTCCGGCCCAAGAAGCCGCCAAGAAGCCCTATATCCCCGTGATCTCCAAGGGCTTCCAGCACCAGTTCTGGCAGGCCGTCAAGGCGGGCGCCGAGCAAGCGGCGATTGACTTCAATGTGGACATCACCTTTGAAGGCCCCGAATCTGAGGCTATGGTGGACAAGCAGTTGGAGATGGTCCAGACCGCGTTGGATAAGAAGCCCGATGCGCTGTGCATCGCCGCGCTGGACTCCAAGGCCTTGATCCCGTTGTTGGAGCGCGCGCAGGCGGAGGGCATCCCCGTGATCGGCTTCGACTCCGGCGTGGATAGCGACATTCCCGTCACCACCGCCGCCACCGACAACATCGCGGCTGCAGCAACCGCTGCGGACAAGATGGCGGAATTGATCGGCGGCGAGGGTGAGGTCGCGGTCATCGTCCACGACCAGACCAGCCGCACCGGCATTGACCGCCGCGATGGTTTTGTCAACCGCATCGCCGAGGCCTATCCCAACATCACCATCGTGGATATCCAATACGGTGGCGGCGATCACTTGCGCTCCACCGACTTGGCTAAGGCTATTATCCAGGCCCACCCGAACCTCAAGGGCTTCTTCGGCGCCAACGAAGGCTCTATCATCGGTGTGCTCAATGCCGTTACCGAGTTGGACATGGGCGGCAAGCTGGTAATCATCGGCTATGACGCCGGCAAACAGCAAATGGACGCCATCCGCAGCGGCTTGCAGGCCGGCGCCATCACGCAGAACCCGGTGGGCATCGGCTACAAGTGCGTCGAGTCCGCAGTCAGGGCGTTGGCGGGCGAACAGTTGGACCCGATCACCGACACCGGCTTCTTCTGGTACGACGCCAGCAACATTGACGATCCGCAGATTCAGGCCTTGCTCTACGAATAGGCCTGCCTAGCCACAGCCGCACCGGCTGTTGTCCTGTTGCGCACGCGTCCAACGGATCTCGCCGGCTACCCACGCAGATTCGTTGGACGCGTTCTCCTATCCGGCAGCGTTTCGGCGCGTCATATCCGCCGCAGCCGGTTCCCCGCAGGGCGTAGGAAGCACCCGTTATGACCGATGCAACCGCCAAGCCGCTGGTGACCATGACCGGGATTGACAAATCCTTTCCCGGTGTCCATGCGCTGGATAACTGTCGTTTCGACCTCCGGGCCGGAGAAGTCCACGCCCTGGTGGGCGAAAACGGCGCGGGCAAATCCACCTTGATGAAGGTGCTGGCAGGCATCTATCGCAAAGATGCGGGTGTCATCACCATAGACGGTCACGAAGTCGAGATCGCCAACCCGCGCGCTGCCCAAGACTTGGGCATCAGCATGATTCACCAGGAACTCAACCTGATGAACCATCTGACCGTGGCGCAAAACATCTTCATCGGTCGCGAACCGCGGCGGCGTTTCTCCACTTTTCTGCTGGATGACGCCACGCTCAACCGCAACGCCGCGCAACTGCTGGAGATGATGCACCTCAAGATTGACCCACGCACCAAAGTCGCGGACCTCACCGTCGCCAAGCAACAGATGGTGGAGATCGCCAAGGCACTCTCCTACAATGCACGCGTGCTCATCATGGATGAGCCGACCGCAGCCCTGACCGAGGCCGAGATCGCCGAACTGTTTGCCATCATCCGCCGCCTGCGCAGCCAGGGCGTGGGGATTGTCTACATCTCCCATCGCTTGGAGGAACTCAAACAGATCTCCGACCGCATCACCGTCATGCGCGACGGTCGCTACATTGACACCGTCCCCACCCCTGATGCGACCATCGAACAGATCATCCGCATGATGGTGGGGCGCACCATCTACGAATCCGCGCCGGAGTTGCCCACCGAAGAGAGCCGTGAGATCGTGCTGGAGGTGCGAAACCTCAACCGCGCCGGGGTGCTCAAGGACATCAGCTTTACCCTCAAGCGCGGCGAGATTTTGGGCTTTGCCGGGCTGATGGGCGCCGGGCGCACTGAGGTCGCGCGTGCCATCTTCGGTGCAGACCCCATTGACAGCGGTGAGATCTTGGTGCACGGGCAACCGGTGCGCATCAAGACCCCGCGCGACGCGGTGCGCCACGGCATCGGCTATCTCTCCGAGGACCGCAAGCGCTACGGCTTGGCCCTCAAGATGGATGTGGAAACCAACGTGGTGCTGGCTGCGTTGCAAAAGTTTGTCAACGCTGTGGGCTGGGTGGACCGGCGCCGCACCACCGCCACCGCGAATCACCATGTGGCGACGCTGGCGATCAAGACGCCCAGCCTGCAACAGCAAGTCAAGAATCTTTCCGGCGGCACACAGCAAAAGGTGGTGGTGGGCAAATGGCTCACTGCCAACACCGACATCCTCATTTTCGACGAACCGACGCGCGGCATTGACGTGGGGGCCAAGAGCGAAATCTACAAGCTACTCAACGACTTGGCGCGCCAGGGCAAAGCCATCATCATGATCTCGTCGGAGTTGCCGGAAATTTTACGCATGAGCCATCGCATCATCGTCATGTGTGAGGGGCGCATCACCGGCGAGTTGAGCAGCACCGAAGCCAGCCAAGAAGCCATCATGACGCTGGCGACCCAGCGCGGCGGCATCGTCGCGGACAACGGCGACACCGGCGGCTCGCCCGGCGGTCAAAGCGATAGTCCGCGCCTTGTTTCAATGGAGTCTCAATCCGCATGAGCCTGGAAACCACTTCGTCCATTCCCTTCTCGCGCACCATCTTTCGTTCCGACGCCACCCAGAAGATTTTGGCGTTTGCCGGGCTGATCGTGCTCTTTGTGGTCTTTTCGTTAGCCTCGCCCAACTTCCTGACCTTCAACAACATTGTGGGCATCCTCTTGGCGACCGCAGTCAACGGTCTGCTGGCGCTAGGGGTGACCTATATCATCATCACCGGCGGCATTGACCTTTCCGTTGGCACGGTGATGACCCTGTCGGCGGTGATGACCGGCGTCGCCATTGTCATGTGGGGTCTGCCCATCCCCATCGGCGTGTTGGTAGGAATCGGTACGGGCGCACTGGCGGGGCTGGTCAACGGCCTCACCATCTCCAAGATGAAAGTACCGCCCTTCATTGCGACGTTGGGCGTGATGATGATGGCAAAAGGGTTGGCGTTGGTCATCTCCGGCGCGCGGCCCATCTACTTCAACGACGCGCCGGCCTTCCGCGAGATCGCCATGGGGTCGTTGGTGGGCATGATCGTGCCCGACTATAAGATTCCCAACGCGGTGCTGGTGCTTTTCGGCGCCGCCATTATCGCCCATCTGATCCTCACCAAGACGGTGATGGGGCGCTATAACCTGGCGATCGGCTCCAACGAGGAAGCAACGCGGCTCTCCGGCGTCAACGTGGACCGCTGGAAGACCGCCATCTATGCCCTGGGCGGCGCGTTCAGCGGCATCGGCGGCGTGATCATGGCGGCGCGGCTCAACTCGGCGCAACCGGCCCTGGGCGCGGGCTATGAGCTGGACGCCATCGCCGCGGTGGTGATCGGCGGCACATCCTTGAGCGGCGGTGAAGGAACCATTCTGGGCACCATCATCGGCGCTTTTATCATCAGCGTCTTGACCAACGGTCTGCGTATTCTCTCCGTGCCCCAGGAGTGGCAGATGGTGATCACGGGCGCGATTGTGATTCTGGCGGTCTATGCCGACATCATCCGGCGGCGACAAAAATAGCGCGCTTCGCGGTTCGTTTTTGCACAAAACACCGCCCGGAAGCACTGGCTTCCGGGCGGTGCGCGTCTGTTCGTGCAGGTGTGTGCCAACCCGGAAGCCCGCAGCTTCCGGGTTGGTGCGTTCTGTCGCGGTGCGTGACTGCGTTGCTTAGGCGGGCACAGCGTCCATGGCCCACTCCAGCTCCAACTCGGCGAGTTTGGCGGGCGTCGGCACGCCGTGGTAATCCCAGCCTGCCATCTGGTAGTAGGTGCGCAGCGCCTTGTCGAACTCGGCGCGGTCCAGGGCTATGCCCTGGAGCTTGCCGTTGCGCAAGGGCTGGAACATGCGATCGGGCAAGTTGTCGTCCTTGTCGGTGAAACCTTCGCGCAGGTTGAAGAGGCGCGCCATGGTGTTGGCCCGCTCGCCGACTTTGATCAGTTCCCACATGGTGGTGTCCCAGCCCGTCGCTGCGTTCAGATAGTTGCACAGCTGGCTGATCTTGAGCGCGCCGATGGGCATGCCCACAAAGTCGCACATGCCGATGCTGTTGTAGAGGCTCCACACGGCTTGGGCATAGAAGAAGGCGCGCACCTTTTTGGGGCTGAGGTCGCGGCGGTCCATCGGTTCCAACAGGCCGACTTCGCTCAACCCGTTATCCACGACGCCCAAGCCCTCGAAGGAGGGGTCGTGGATGGCTTCCATATGGTCCGCACCGGTGGGCGAAACCGAGTAGGCCAAAGAGAGGCTCACTTTGCCGCGCGGCTCGTGCATGGGCAACTCTTGGCCCTTGACGTGCAGCGCATACTTCTCCGAGCCGCGACCGATGCGTGCCGCCGCGCGCTTGACGCCGTCGGCAAGGATATCGCCCAAGCCCTCACGCCGCGCAATCTTGTGGATCATCGCCAGCATGGCTTCCGCGTTGCCGAAGCGCAGGTCAAGGCCGTCGGTGTCCTCTTTGGTCAGAATGCCCGCCTCGTAGCACTCCATGGCGAAGGCAATCGCCACGCCGGTGGAGATGCCGTCCAGCACATAGCGGTTGACCCACTGCGACGCTTCGGCAACGTCGTTCATGTTGCCCACGCCGCACAGCGACCCCAACGCGCCGATGATTTCATATTCCATGCCGCCGTACTTGGGGCTGACCCCGCGCTCCTCCACCTCCACCTCGCGCTTGCACTCGACGTTACAGGAGAAGCAGGTGCCGCGGTTGACCAGGATCGTCTCGGACATGAGCGTGCCGGAGATGGCGTTGGCGTGCTCAAACGAGCCGTCCAAGAAGTTGCGCGTGGGCAGGATGCCGTCCTTGTCCAGGCTGTTGACGCCGCCCGCGGTGCCGTGCAGGTGCATGCGGTCGTGCTCTTTGTCATAGTTGTCGCGGAACCAGCGGACGACCTCCATGGCCTGGTCACGCTCGGTGGGCGCAACCTTCTCGCGCCCGCGCACGACAATGGCCTTCAGGTTCTTGCTGCCCATCACCGCGCCCAGCCCCGCGCGACCGTGGAAATGGCGCAACTGGTTGGTAATGGCGGCAAAGAGCACGCCGTTTTCGCCCGCCACGCCGGTCTGGAGTACGCAGATGCGCTTGCCGTGGACGGCTTCTAGCGCGTCTTGTACTTCACCGGAGAGTTGGCCCCAATAGGGCGTGGCGTCGAGGAATTCACATTGGCCGTCGTGGATGTAGAGATAGGTGGGCTTGGCTGACTTGCCGTGCAGGATGATACCGTCGTAGCCGGTGCGCTTGAATTCCGGCCCCCAATAGCCGCCGGCCTCCGATTCGCCGAAGCCACCGGTGAGGGGCGACTTGGCCGCGGCGCTGTAGCGGTTGGCGCCGGAGAGGGGCAAGCCGTTGATGACGCTGGTCATGAACATCAGCTGGTTTTCCGGCCCCAGGGGGTCAATGCCCGGCTTCATATCGCGCAGCATAAAATAGGTCGCCAACGCGCCGCCGCCCAAGTAGCGGCGGTAGATGGTCTCATCCAGGGTCTCGACCCAGGTTTGTTCGGTCGTCAGATCGACATGCAAGATTTTGCCACTGTAACTAGCGGGCATGGTTTCCCTCCGTGTTGGGTGAATGGGATACGAACGAAGCAGGCATGGTGCGCCAAGTCGGTGAATGCGGTCTCAGGTGGGATGGTCGTCCGGCACGGCGCGCTCTGACCAGGCGCGTGCGGGTTCGACCGTAGCGGCATACCGGTGCTTCTATTGTCCTGCCTTTTGGCCCAAAACGCAACCGCGCAATGACCCCATCCGCGGGGGTCATTTGTCATGAGTCGGTCCCATCTACTACAACTCTGCCAGCACTTGGCCTATTTGGGGCATGGTGTAGCCGCCCAGGGCGCGGACCGCGGCGCGAAACTCGTCTTCCGGGTCGCGCAGCAAAGCCAACAACGGCGCCAGCAGTGCATCGTCATAGTAGCGCCGGGGGATGACCAAGTCGTAACGCTCGTGGAAGAGCGGAATAAAGTCCAACTCCAGTGCGCGCGCTGCGGCGACAATCCCCAACCCGCAATCGGCGGCACCACTCTTGACCGCGGCGGCGACAGCCAAGTGGGTGTATTCCTGGCGCTCGTAGCCCGCGATTTTCCGCGGGTTGATCCCGCGCTGTTTGAGCGCGTAATCCAGCAGGACGCGCGTTCCCGCGCCGCGCTGGCGGTTGACAAAGACCACGTCGTCGCGCAGCAAATCCTCCAGCCCGTGGATGCGTTTGGGGTTGCCCGCGGGGACGATCAGCCCTTGCTCGCGCTCTACAAAGCCCAGCAGCACCGACGCAATGCCCTGGGCTGTGAGCAGGCGGCGAATCTCGGTCACGTTGGTTTCGCCGGTGGCTTCATCCAGCAGATGCGACCCCGCCAGATGCGCCTCGTCACGCTGCAAAGCCAATAGCCCGCCCAGGCTGCCCACATGCGCGGACGCCAGCGTCAGCCCGGCGCGACGGCGCAAGCGGTCAGCCAAGAGGTCCAGCGTCATATCATGCGAGCCGATGACGACCAGATTGCGCGCAATCTCGTGTTGCGGGCGCAACAACTCGATGCGTACCTGTTCTCCTGGCTGGTGCCCCTCGACAAAGCGTGGGATGGTCAGCACCCCGTCGGCTTTGACCAGCGAGGTCAGCACCCCCGCGCCGCCTGCCAGCGGCGTTGCCACCAGCCGTTCGCCCACTTGGCCCACGGTCACGCGCACAAAATGGTCCTCGCCCAGGGGCGACAGGACTTTGCGCGTCAAGGTCGCGGTCACCATCGGGCGCACAGGCGGCTCCAGGCCTTGCCAGCGGTAGAGCAGCGGCGTGACCAAGAGATCGAATGTCACCGCCGCGGAGACAGGATAGCCGGGGATGCCCACCAGTGCCTTGCCGCGCGCTGTGCCCAACACCACGGGATGACCCGGGCGGATGGCGATGCCGTGCACGCTCAGCTTGCCCAACTCCGCAACGATGCGCGAGGTAAAATCCTCTGATCCGGCGGACGACCCGGCGTTGATCGCGACCAGGTCATGTTCCGCCAGCGCTGCGACGACCGTGTCGCGCAGCGTAGCGTAGTCGTCGGCGACAATGCCCAGCCGTGTGACCACGCAGCCCGCCTCCTCGGCTTGCGCGCCCAGCATGAGCGAGTTGCTGTCAATGATGTCGCCCGGTTTGAGCGGGCTGCCCGGCGCGACCAACTCGGTGCCGGTGGGCAAGATGGCGACGCGCGGGCGACGAAAGACCGCGACGTCGGTATGACCGCAGCCTGCCAGCGCAGCCAAGTCTTGGGGACGCAGGCGATGGTTGGCGGGCAATACCAATTCCCCGGCGACCATATCCTCGCCCAGAGGGCGCACATAACTCCAGGGGGCGGCTGCAGCGGTGATCTCGATCCACTCCGCGCCGTCGCGCGCTACGCGCTGGGTCTCTTCGATCATGATGACCGCGTTTTTGCCCGCGGGCAACGGGTCGCCTGTGTCCACCGGGACGGCTTGATCGCCCAGGCGCAGGAGGAGCGGCGCAGTCTCGGTGGCGCCGCGCGTCTCCTCGCTGCGTACCGCGTAGCCGTCCATGGCTGCGGCATGATAGTGGGGCGACGAAATTTTGGCCCACACAGGCGCGGCGGTGACGCGCCCCAGCGCGGCGGGGAGCGGTAGGCTCTCGATGCCCAGGGGACGCAGCAGCCCCGCGGCCTCCAAGTCGCGTTGCCATGCGGCGACAGCCTCGTCCAGCGCTACGTCATGTAGATAGATGTTACGTTCTTCGCGGGTCAGTTGCGTCATGGATGATGGTCGGCCTGGTCTCAAGGCCTTAATAGAGCGTGACGGTGACCGGCGTGCCTTCGCGCAGACCGCCGGCGTCCAGCGGGACTTGGACCACGCCGTCGGCGTTGACCAGAGTGTAGATCAGGTTGGATTTGCCTAGCACGGGCACAGCCCACCAACCGTCCTCGCGCGCTTCCAGCCGGACTTGTACATAATCCTCGCGGCCCGGCGCGGAGGCGACGTTGCGTGCCAGGCGCGCTTGTACTTGGCCGCGCAGCCCGGGTTGCGCGCCCAACAACAGACGAATCGCCGGCGCAGCGACCAACTCGAAAATGACCATAGCCGAGACCGGGTTGCCCGGCAAGCCGAAAACCGGTTTGCCCGCGCAGACGGCGATGATGGTCGGCTTGCCGGGGCGCACGCTCAGACCGTGTACCAAGACGCCCGGCGCGCCCAGCCCATCAATCACCGCCACGCTCATGTCGCGATAGCTTACCGAACTGCCTGCGGAGAGGATCACCATGTCGGCCTCGGCATGGGCGCGGCGCGCCGCCTCCTCCAATGCGGTGCGGTCATCCGGGATGATGCCGTAGAGGAGCGGCTCACCGCCGGCACGGCGCACCAGCGCAGCCAGCGTATAGGAGTTGATGTCGCGCACTTGGCCGGGCTGCACGGGCCGGTCGGGCGGAACGACTTCGTCACCGGTGGAGAGGATGGCGACACGCGGCCGCGCAGCGACCGTGATCGCGGTGATGCCCAGCGCCACCAACCCGCCGATCTCTTGGGGGCGCAGGATGCGCCCGGCTTCCAGCACCGTTGCGCCGCGGCGGATGTCCTCGCCCACCTGCACCATGTTCTCGCCCTCTGCCACCGGGCGCAGCACCTCGATGGCATCCGCAGCCACAGTTTGGGTATTCTCCACCATGACCACCGCGTCGGCCCCTGGCGGGATCATGCCGCCAGTATGGACCAGCGCGGCTTCGCCCACGCCCAGCGTGATCTGGGCGGCCCGGCCCATGGGTACTTCGCCCACCACCTGAAGATAGGCGGGCAGACCGGGCGACGCGCCGTAAGTGTCGCTTGCCGCCACGGCGTAGCCGTCCACGGTAGCGCGCGGAAATTCGGGCAGGTCATGGGGGGCGGTCAGTGTTTCGGCAAGCACGCGCTCGAGCGCATCCGCGGTGGCGATGCGCTGCGTGCGGAGGCTCGGCGTGAAGTGTCGGCAAAAGAGCGCCCAGGCGTCGGCGGGCGTATAGACGGTGAAAAATTCGGACATGGCGGCCTAAGGGTTAGGCGCGTCGGGTGGGCAGTGGTCAGGAAGCATGGCAGGAGCAATGCCGGGCAGGCCGAAACCGATCGCGACGAATTCGATGTTGGCTTGTTACTAAAATTGTAGCCCGTGTATTTGGGGGCTGTCAAACAGGCCGATCAGGAGGAGGGGACCCGCCTCGGATTGGCGACAGCCCGGCAGCAAATGCGTGTGTGATCAGCAGGCTTAGGGGCAGAAAATCGGCGACGCGCTGATCTCCCCAAGTCGTGGTACACTAGGGTCACAGCCGGCCCCGATCATGTGCCGGCGCGTGTCGAGCCACACGCC
>CAKZVN010000022.1 GCA_937922105.1 uncultured Litorilinea sp. | reverse complement strand
GGAGCGGCGTGAACGCGGCATTGTCGCAGTGGTCGAAAGTGAGGGTGTCCCCGGCGAAGCGCAAAGTCAACGTAGGCGTGTAGGGCGTCTCATAGAAGCAGAGACGCACGCGGTAGGTATCAGCCGCAACCCAGGCCCCGGAAGCCGCCACCCGCCGCGCGGCTTGCCACGGGCGCAGATCATAGCGGCTCTTGCCCAAGATCCATGCGCCTTGCCCCACGGCAAAGCGGTGGCGCGCGCGGCCCGCCTGCACCGTCAACTGGGCCTGGTCATCCACGAACTCCAACATGATGCGGCGGATACCCTGGTCGTTGTCTGCCATGCGATAGGTGCGCCCGGTGATCTGCGCGGCCAACGGGGACGTGACCGCGCCGGGCTGGGGCGGGATACGCAACGCGGCCAAGCAGCGGGCCAACCGCGCTGCGGCATCCGGGTCGGCAGGCAACGGCGCAGGCTGCATGGCAGGCAGCAGATGCTCCCAGACCAGGTCCAGCACGCGCTGCATGGTGGGCGTGCCGGCGGTCATGGCTAAGACCGCGTCCTGTTGGGGCATCACCACACAGAATTGGCCGAACGCGCCGTCCCCGCGATAAGCACCGTGGCGACATTGCCAAAACTGAAAGCCGTAGCCCTGCGCCCAGTCGGGATTGTCCGACGGGCCGTTGGGGATTTGGCAGGCGGTCGCCGCGGCGATCCAGGCCGGGTCCAACAACTGTCGGCCTTGCCAACTGCCCTGCTGCAAAAGAAATTGGCCGAAGCGGGCAATATCCTCAGTACGCAGATTTAAGCCCCAGCCGCCGGTGTCGAAGCCGCGCGGGCAGCGCTCCCAGGTCGCGCCGCGGATGCCCAGCGGTGCCAGCAAACGCGGGTTCAGGTAGGTCAACAGACGTTGTCCCGTCAGTTGCTGCAAGATGCGCCCAGCCATATAAGTCGCGCCCGAATCGTAAAGAAAGTGGGTGCCGGGACGGTGAGGCACCGGTTGGGCCAAGAACCCGCGCGCCCAATTGCCCTCGGCGTCGGCAACGACGGCCCCGGTGCTGTCCACATCATGCCCGGTGGTCATGGTGAGCAAATCCCACAGGCGCATGGCTTCCAAGTTGGCACGTGAGGTCGCGTCATGCTGCGCCAGGACCGCGGCCGTCTCGGCGGGGAAGTGGTCCACCACGCGCGCGTCCAGGGTCAGCCACCCCTCTTGCACGGCAAAGCCCAGGGCAGTGGACGTAAAGCTCTTGCTCAACGAATAAAGTTGGTGGCGCAGCTCCGGGCCGTAGGGGTGCCACCACCCCTCGGCGACGACCTGCCCATGCCGCACCAGCATCACGCTGTGCAACTCCACGCCGGCACGCTCGACCGCGTGGACAAACGCCTCGACGGCGGCAGAGGCAATCCCGGCGGCTTCGGGCTGGGTACGAGGCAAAACGCGCAGCGTGCTCATGAGGCTTCCTTCCCAAGAATTAGCCGGTCTCGATCCGGCGGCGAGATTCCTCCCCATTATCGCGCCACTCGCTGAATCCACCAGATTTTGCGACGAAACCGGCAGACCTGACTTGCGTGCAACTTTTGCCGGCGACGCTGCGTCTCTGTGATGGAGCGTGCCGCAGCGCACGTAAACGAGCCGTCCGCGCAGCCGCCCGGACTACCATGAGGAATAGCTTTTATATTGCCTCGTACAAAATTCCACCATCGCCTGTCCAGAGCCGGCTACGGTCGCACACTTGCCGGTTTAGTCATGGTCTTGACTGGGTTACTGCTGAGCGCGTGTGCGCCGGTGAGTGAGCGCGTGAGCAGTGAACAAGTCGCGCAAACGCCGGCAGCCACCGTCACCCCCCAAGATGCCGTCGCAGCGGACGAGGTTCTCTTCCTGTGGCAAGGCGAGTTGCCCGACGGCGCGTGTGGTCGCCTAACTGTCCATCTCGCCGGCAACGGGGAAGTCAGCGATTGCAGCGACGCCGCCACAATGCCGTGGCTGCCCAGCCACGAGACCGAATGGCGCGCGATTTATGCCCACTTCGGCATGTTGATGCAAACTGGCGACGCGAGTTCGTTGCTACTGAAGGGCAAGGGCGATGAAACCGGCGACGAATGGGCACAGGCGCTCGGCGTCTGGGCGCGCCACGTCATCCAGGAGACGCGGGCCGGACGCACCACAGCCGCGGGTCGCACGGTGCTGGCTTGGCAGCACGACAGCGTGCCGGGTCGGCCTGCCGGCGATCCGGCGCTGTGCGGTCGCCTGCTGGTGCTAGGCTATGGCTATGCCTATGCGCTGGTGGAACCCTGCGCGGGTGGGCAATCCCAGCCCCTCGCCGAGGGGTGGCTCATCACTGACGAGTTGCAGCAACTCCGCGCATGGACCGCGGCGTGGGCGCCGGTCTACCAGGCGACTAACTATCTAGACGGGCAGGGCAGCATCGTCCCCAGCGCCGAGGAAATCGGCACGCTGAATGATTGGACCCTCGCGCTCTACGCGCGCCTAGCCGCCACGCCGACCGGCGAGTAAGCAGGCGTAGGCAACTGCGACGCTGCGTGTGGTGCGGAATGGGAGTGCCGTTCCGCACCACACGCACCCGGCGCACCCACCGAAAGGAACTATCCCGCACCCTCCACATTCACCCCGCACGGGACACTTCTCGTTGGGGCTGACGCGCTTCGACCTCATCTTGGACGACTTGCTGCGCCCGGTCCAGTTGCGCCGAGTTCGCCCCCCAACGCGTCGGGCACATGCGTTGTGCCTGCGCCTGTGCTACACTGGAGCCATCACACGTGTCATTGGCCGCGCCACGCGCGTGGCGCGGCCCCCGGGAAAGGACCCCGCCTGTGTTGGCTACGGTGACCAGTTGCGCGCTGGTCGGGTTGGACCCCGCGCCGGTGCAGGTCGAGATTGACATTGTCAGCGGGCTGGAACGCATGACGCTGGTCGGGCTGCCCGATACCGCAGTGCGCGAGAGCGGCGAGCGTGTGCGCGCGGCCATCACCAACAGCGGCTTTGCTTTCCCCGGTCACCGGCTGACGGTCAACCTAGCCCCCGCCGACCTGCGCAAGGAAGGCCCGGCCTATGACCTGCCCATCGCGCTGGGCATCCTGCTCGCCACGCGCCAGGTGAACGCGCACGTGGACGACGCGCTGGTGTTGGGCGAGTTGAGTTTGGACGGCAGCGTGCGCCACGTCAACGGTGTACTACCCATTGCCGCGATGGCGCGCCGCGCCGGCTATGGGCGTCTCTTTGTGCCGGCAATGGATGCGCCGGAAGCTGCGCTGGTGGAAGGCGTGGCGGTCTATGGCGTGGCATCCCTGACCGCGCTGGCAGACCATCTGGCGGGCCACAAGCCTATCCCCACACACCAACCCGGCTCGTTCTTCGACCACCAGGCCGAGCCGGTCTATGCGGTGGACTTTGCCGACATCCACGGTCAAGAACACGCCAAGCGGGCGCTAGAAGTCGCTGCGGCGGGGGGCCATAACATCTTGCTTAAGGGATCGCCCGGGTCGGGCAAGACCTTGATGGCGCGCGCCTTGCCCTCCATCTTGCCCCGTCTGACGCTGCACGAGGCGCTGGATGTGACGCGCATCTATTCAGTGGCGGACGCTTTGCCGCCAGGCACGCCGTTGATCAGCACACGTCCCTTTCGCGCGCCCCACCACACCATCAGCCACGCCGGGTTGGTGGGCGGCGGCAGTTGGCCCAAACCGGGCGAGATCAGCCTGGCTCATCGCGGGGTGCTCTTTCTGGACGAGATGCCGGAGTTTTCGCCCCGCTCGCTGGAGACACTGCGCCAGCCGTTGGAGGACCGCATCGTGACCATCAGTCGTGCCAGCGGGTCGTTGGTCTTTCCCGCCGCGTTTATGCTGGTGGGCGCGATGAACCCTTGCCCATGCGGCTATTTCGGCGACCCGCGCCGCGAGTGTTCCTGCAGTCCCAGCCTGGTGCAGCGCTATCAAAAGCGCCTCAGCGGCCCCCTGCTGGACCGCATTGACATTCACCTGGACGTGGTGGGCGTGGAGGTGGACAAGCTGGCAGGTTTGGCGCGCGGGGAGCCGTCCGCCGCCATTCGCGCCCGCGTGGAGGCGGCACGCGCGGTGCAAGCCGCGCGCTTTGCCGCGCTGGGCAAGGCGGGCGTGCACAACAACGACGACATGGGGCCGGCAGAGGTGCAAAAGTTCTGCCGCCTGGACGCAGCCGGTCTCGCCATGATGCGCCTGGCGGTGGAGCGCATGGCGCTCAGCGCGCGGGCCTATCACCGCGTGCTCAAGCTGGCGCGCACCATCGCCGACTTGGCAGGCAGCGAAGCGGTGCAACAGCCCCATCTCGCCGAGGCGCTACAATACCGCCCGCGGCAGCAGGTTTGAGCGAATATGCCGGGTGCAGCCACGGCGCGCTTCGATCCCCAGGGCAGGCCGTGTAGAATAGGGCTACCCGAAACCACATCATCACCGAAGGGAGACTGGCATGTCACCGACGATCCACTTTGCCATGGGCGGCGCCATTTTTGGAGACTTTACCGCCGAAGCGGTCCGGCTGATCGCCAAGCACGGGCTACCCGGCGTTGAACCATATCGCAGCGGTCTGATGGCCTGGCTCGACAAGCCGCAGGCCCTGAAAGAACTCCTGGACGCGCACGGCATCCGCCTTATCACCGCGTCCAACGGCGGTCCGGGCCAGTCCACCGAATTTATTGACCGGACAAAGCGCAAAGAAACGGTTGCCGATCATGTTGCCTTCTGTCGCGATTTTCTGATGGTCTTCGGCTGCACCCACTTCAAGATCAATATGGGCAGCCGCTCGGGCCACAAAACGACCGCGGATGAGATCAAGGCGATCGCAGAGACCGTCACGGAAATCGGTAAGCGCACGCTGGAGATGGGTGTCAAGATCGCCCCGCACCCACACATTTGGGGGCCAATCGAGCGCCCCGAAGAGGTGCGCGCGCTGCTCGACCAAACCGACCCAGATATCGTCTGGTGGATTCCCGACACCGCGCAACTCAACCTCGGCGGGGGCGATCCCGTGCAGTTGATTGACGACTACTATGACCGGTTGGCTGCCATCCACTGGAAGGACACCAAGGCATCCTATCGCGGCTATACCGGCCCGACGCCGACGAAAGAGATGCACGCGCAGGAAATTCTGTATAAGGACCTGGGAGCCGGCGGCGTGGACCATCCCGCGATTTGGCAAATGCTCAACGCGCGCGGCTACGACGGCTGGATCACGCTCGACCTGGACCCGCCGCGCCCGCAGGAAGGCGAAGGCTCCGTGGACGACAAGATCGGGATCAATTGCCGGTATCTGACTGACGTGTTGAAAGTTCCGCACTTTTAATGGCTCCGGGGCAGTCCGATTCGGACGTCGGAGCGGAAATCTGTGGCGATTGCAGCGAAGCCTTCACAGTAGGTGAAGTAACCGATCACCTGGTCGCGATGGTACGCCAACTCAAGGCACTGCACAGCGAAGTCTCGGTCATTTCGTACAGGGAATACGCAGCGGCTTAGGAGATTGCCCATACGCGTACTGCTTGATGAGTAGTTGCATCACCGGCTTTATTACGAACTCATTCATCCGCGAGGAGACTTCCTTCATGTTGACTGCCGTGCGCGAAGTGACCTACGTCATTGTCCTGTGCGAAGACCTGGAGGGGATGAAGGCGTTCTATCGCGCGCTCTTCCCCTTTGCCGTGGATTCGGAATCCGAGACCAGCTTCGCCATGCGCGCCGGGTCGGTGCTGCTAGGTCTACGCAAGCGCACGCGCGGCTATGACGGCAGCGGGCTGCGGCCCGACTTGCCCGGCGTCCAACTTGCCTTTCGCGTCGAGCCGCACGAGGTGGTGAGTTGCTATGAACGGCTGGTTGAAATGGGGGGGCCGATTCTCGACCCGCCTACTGACCAGCCGCGCGGACATCGCACCGTCTACTTCGCTGATCCCGAAGGCAACGTGCTGGAAGTCTACGCCGAGATCTGAGCGCCACCCCCGCGACGACCAATCCCGCGGGCTATGCATCGGCAAGAGGAGAACGGCATGTCTCATCACCCCAGCCAAGACGCGGCGCTCGACGCGCCCCTCACCACGCCCCTGCGCTTTCCGCCTGGCTTTTTGTGGGGCACGGCAACCGCCGCCCATCAGGTGGAAGGTGACAACCATAACAACGACTGGTGGCTGTGGGAGCAGCAGCCGGGCCGCATCGCCGACGGCAGCCGCAGCGCGGCAGCCGTGGAGTGGTGGGCCGGACGTGCCGAGGAGGACCTGACCCGCGCCGCGCAGTTGGGCCTCACCGCCCAGCGCATCAGCCTAGAGTGGAGCCGGCTGGAACCTGCACCCGGTCGCTTTGACGAGGAGTCCTTTGCGCGCTATCGCCGTCTCTTGCTGCGCATGGGTGAACTGGGCATGACGCGTTCCGTCACGCTTTTTCATTTCACCTTGCCCCAGTGGGCCGCGGCCCAGGGCAGTTGGCTGAGCAAGACGTTGCCGGCGCGCTTTGCTCGCTTTGCCGCCGAGTGTGTGTCCCGTCTGGGCGACGTGGTGGAGTGGTGGGCTACCATGAACGAGCCGATGATCCTGGTCTACAACGCCTATCAGGGCACGCGTTGGCCGCCGGGGCTTGGTTCCATGCCCGCGGGCTTTGCGGCCCTCGCCAATCTCCTGCGCGGTCACCATGAAGCCTATCTGGCGGTGAAACAAGTACGCCCCGACGCGCAGGTAGGCATCGTTCTCAACCTCCCCATCTTCGACCCTGCGCGCCCAACAAGGTGGGACCGGCTGGCAGCCGGGCTACAGAGCGGGGTCTTCAACGATCTACAAACTCGCGCCCTGGCGCGCGGGCGGCTTGACCCGCCCTTAGCCTTCCCGCCCCAACCGCTTCCCGCCGGTCCCAACGCCATGGATTGGATCGGGCTGAACTACTACGGGCGCTATCTGGTGCGCTTTGACCCCACCCTGCCGGCGCGCCTCTTCGGTCGCCATGTCCAAGAAGGGATCACCA
>CAKZVN010000021.1 GCA_937922105.1 uncultured Litorilinea sp. | reverse complement strand
ACTGGAACGATTTCTTCGGCCCCTTCATTTATTTGAACCGCGTGCAACTCTTTACGGCGGCGGTAGGGCTGCGTTTCTTCCAGTATCTGCCGTTAGAGACCATGGACCCGCGCGACCATCTGCTCATGGCGGCGGCGGCGGTGATGACCATCCCGGTGCTGTTGCTCTTTGCGGTGGCGCAACGCTATTTCATCTCCGGCGTGGTGTTGACCGGGCTGAAGGTGTAGCGCAGAGACCGGCGGCGGCACAAGGTAAATCCGGGGGACCGGCGTGCTCCACGCCGGTCATTTTGTTGGAATGGGCCGGACGGCTTGGCGTTTTGCCCCGGTTCGTGCTACAGTGTCGGGGACGTTGCGCCGCAAGCACCGATCGTGTCTTTGCCTGCGGCGCATTGTTTGCCCAACGCCCGCCCCAACCACCGACGAAGCGATGACGCATGTCCAGCACCGCTCCATCGTCCGTAGCCGTCGCCTCCAGCCTCCACGCCATCACGCCTTCGCGCATCCGGGAATTGGCGGATGTCGCCTTTGCCATGCCGGGGGTGCTGAAGCTGCACTTTGGTGAATCCAATCTGCCCACGCCGCAATTGATCAAGGACGCGCTGACGCGCGCCGTGGCAGAGGGCTATACCTATTACACCGAGAACGGCGGCCTGCCTAGCCTGCGCAGCGCGATTGCCGAGAAGACCGCGGCGTTGCACGGGGTGCAGGTGGACCCGGCGCGCGAGGTGCTAGTCACGGCGTCGGGCGTGCAGGCGCTCAACGTGAGCATTCGTTGCGCGTTGAACCCGGGCGATGAGGCGCTGATCCTGACCCCCAACTGGCCCAACGGCGCGGAGATCGTGCGGCTCTACGGCGCGACGCCGGTGGAGGTCCCCTATGCGGTGGCGGCGGGGCGCTTCACGCCGGACCTGGACGCGCTGGAAGCGGCGCTCACCCCGCGCACGCGGCTGCTGCTCTACACCTCCCCTTCCAACCCATTGGGCTGGGTGGCGACCCAGGCGGAGCAGCAGGCGCTCTTGGACTTTGCCCGCCGCCACGGGCTATGGCTGCTCGCGGACGAAGTCTATGAGCGGCTTTATTATGACGGGACGGTGGCGCCCTCCATCCTGCGGCTCTGCACGCGTGACGACGCGGTGATCGTGGCGCAGTCTTTCTCCAAGACCTATTGCATGACGGGATGGCGGCTGGGCTGGGTCACGGCGCGGCAGGATTTGATCCGGAAAGCGACCCAGCTCAATGAGTTCATTGTCTCCCATGCGCCGTCCATGATCCAGCGCGCAGGCGAGGTGGCGCTGCGCCAGGGCGAGGATGAAGTCGCGGCGCAGCTGGAGCAACTGCAGGAGCGCCTGGCTTTTTGTGTGGCGGCGCTGCGCGCGGTGGCACGCATCCGCCTGCCCAAGCCGGAGGGCGCGTTCTATCTCTTCCCGCGCATCGAGGGGATGGAGGATTCCATGTCCTTTGCGTTGCGCCTCTTGCGCGAGGAGAAGGTGGCGGTTGCGCCCGGCGTTGCGTTCGGCGCAGGGGGCGAAGGGCATGTGCGCCTCTGTTTTGCGTCGGATTTGTCCATCTTGGAGCCGGCGCTGGAGCGTTTTTGCCGCTTTGTCGAGCGCTACTGAGCAGGGCGCATTTAGTTACCCCTCGGCGCGGATGAAGGAGGAGCAGATGCAGCGTGACCCAGGCGACGCGCGACGGTTGCGCCATGTGGTGTTGTTCGCCTTTAAGCCCGGCACCTCCCCCGCGGATGTGGCGCGGATCGAGCAGGCCTTTGCCGCGCTACCGGCGCAGATTGACGCCATTGTGGATTTCGAGTGGGGGACCGACGTGAGCGTGGAGGGCAAGGCGCAAGGGTTTACCCACTGTTTTCTGGTGACTTTCCGCGATGCCGCGGGGCGCGATGCCTATCTGCCCCACCCGGCTCATGCCGCTTTTGGGCAGCTGGTGCGTCCCCATGTGGAGAAAGTCCTGGTGTTCGATTATTGGACGCCCGCAGCATAAGTGGTCTGCTCGCCAAATAGCCGTCATTTTGAGGAGCGCAGCGACGAAGAATCCCGGCATCTCACCAGAGGGGGATGCTTCGCTGCGTGGGCGCAACGCCCGCCTTCGGCGAACAGCATGACTTTCTTTGCTAGTTGGCGATCAAACCACTTGGCGGATAGACCAATAAGCGAGGGGAGGTGAAAAAGCCATGCGCGACGAACTCTGCTATCTAACCGCGCGCGAATTGGCACAGCGCATCCGCACACGGGACGTGTCTGCGGTGGAGGTGATGGAGGCCCATCTGCGCCAAATCGAGCGGGTGAACCCGGTGGTGAACGCCATCATCACCTATCTGCCGGAGCGGGCGCTGGATGGGGCGCGTGCGGCGGACGCCGCGTTGGCGCGCGGAGAAGCGGTCGGCCCGCTGCATGGGTTGCCCGTCGCGCATAAGGACTTGGCTGCCACCAAAGGGATTCGCACGACGCTGGGGTCGCCGCTCTTTGCCGACAATGTGCCGGCTGAGGATGCGCTGATCGTGGAACGGCTGGGCGCGGCGGGCGCGATTGCGCTGGGCAAGACCAATGTCCCGGAGTTCGGCGCGGGGTCGCATACGTTCAATCCGCTCTTCGGTGCGACCTTGAATCCCTACGACACCAGCCGCACCTGCGGTGGGAGCAGCGGCGGCGCGGCAGTGGCGCTGGCGTGCGGGATGATTCCAATTGCGGACGGCAGCGATACGGGCGGGTCCTTGCGCAATCCGGCGGCGTTTTGC